>CAMWUP010000271.1 GCA_947177465.1 uncultured Lachnospiraceae bacterium | reverse complement strand
TGATAGCCCTGCCGGTCAGCATATTGCATCTGTATCATCACAATTCTATTATAAACATGATTTCTTTTTTCTACAATATCTTTTCTTTTAAGTTTCCCCATTTTTGAAATTTGTACCTCTAAAAACCGCACTGGTTCATTAAAATACCTGAGGGACAGAAAATACGGGATTGCGGATATCCACCTAAATGATGCGAAAGCGGTACTGCCATATCGGATTATCGCTTATACCCACAATGGGGCAGGCACAGATGAAAACCGTCCGGTGTGACCGGCTCGAAGGTGCGGGTGCTGATGGAGATTGACAAAGGACATAAGGAAAGGCTGTATACTGGTTCCCTTATTCCACCATGTCCGCTTCTCCCAACAGAAGCGGTTTGGTACTGTATGTCTCCGTTACTGTCTGCGGGACTGGGAAGAGAAGGGGCTGGATGTTGCGGATTTCAGGGGGTGTGGCTTTGAAAACACTTCATTTGCAGGAGCGGTACTCACAAATGCAGTCTTTCCCGCGCAGAGTGTTCCATTTTTAGACATTGATGCGCAGAGGAAACATGATGCCGCGGTGCAGGCACACGATGAAATATTCTATAAGTACGGAGTGGGCAATCCGTCTGCCCAATGCGATGCGGAGGTTTTACTGGCAGATCTGGCGATAGAAAAGGCAAAAAAAGAGCAGGAGGATGCGGAACAGGCTTTAAGGGCAGCCAAGGCAGAGGCGGAGAGAAGATCCAGAAATGTAGAAATAAGGAAGCGCCTGATGCGTAACAGCGCGGATAAGGATACGACCTATGTGGTGTATCAGGCCCGCATTGAATGTACGTATGGAATGAGGGAGAGCTATCTGTCGCTCAAATCCACCCACGGGGTAATGACAAGGGAGATTCCGCAGATGACGGTAAAGGATGCCAGACGCAATACAAATATCATCAATTTTGGGGGATGCCGGAGCATGGGGAACCCAAGCGTGGAGAGAGCTGCCAAAAGAGTAGAGAACGGAGCAAATGCACGCATTGAGCTTAAAAAAGACGGACGTGATACGGCGGCGGCAGTTGTTAAAGCAGCCCGAATAGCAATCTGTCCAGGCAAGGCGATCATAGAGCATTTTTTGAGTACATTTAAAAAAGAAGAAGATGAATTGGAAAGTCTGAAGAGGGAGTGCATAGGGGAATGTACGGCGTGCTTTCCCGCCAATGCAGCATGGGAAAAGGGGCATGAAAAGGTAACGATTAACGGAGAACAGGTGCTTCTGCGCAGATGTACGATGAGGTGTAATTACGGCGGGCGGATTACCATTCTGCTGTCAGGGCAGCCGGAATAGGAGGCAGTAATGGAGCTTACGTATCAGGGACTTAGGATAGTGATTCCTTTTGAGGGAGCGGTTGGCGTGGAGGCTTTCACACTGGAAGCGTCCTTTAACCATCATGTATGCCTGGAAATCATTTTACTTGCGGATGAAGCTGTGATTGAAACCGTTATCCATGAAATTGCGGACGGGGACAGTATAACGGTTTACGGGGGAATGCAGGAAATGCCCATATTTGTCGGAAGCATTACGGATGCAGAAATGGTAAACAGGAAAGGGCTGTGCTGCCTGACGCTGAAGGCTGTTTCCCATACTGCGCAGTGGGAGCTTGTGCCGGAAAGCCGCAGCTTCCAGAATCCGGATGCTTCCTATGGGCAGGTGATGCAGAGGGTACTTGAAAACCTGCCGGAAGCTGAAATCATGGACTGCGTGACAGAAGGGGCTGCGACCGGCGGTTTTCTGCTCCAGTATGAGGAAAGCGGCTGGGAGTTCCTTGTGCGCCTTGCAAGCTGCTTTGGGACCTTCCTTGTGCCGGACTGCCGTGCAGAGCATGGATGCGCTTATTTCGGGATTCCGGATCTTGGGGAGGAATGCGTCTTAGACGGTGAGGACTATGAAGAGATGAAGGACATGGACCGTTATTACCGTATCGGATGCGTGGCGGGTATTTTGCCACAAGAGCATATGGGGTGGGAGATTACAGCCCGTTGTGACCTTTGTCTTGCCACAAAGGTTCGATTCAAGGGAATCAGCACGATTGTCACGGGAATCCGTTACGATACTGTAAATGGGGAGTTGGTGCGTACTTACAAGCTTTGCCGCAGAAAGGGATATATATGTGTGCCCAAGAAGAACCCGCATATTTTCGGTATGGGCATCCCGGCGACAGTAAAGGAGCGTTCCGGAAACTGTGTAAGGGTGCATTTTGATATAGACAAAACATATGATAATTCCCCTAGTCTTGGACTTATCAAAATACTTTGACACACTCAATCACGAAATACTCATCAACCTCCTTCGGAAGAATGTAAAGGATGAGCGGGTAGTGCAGCTGATTAAACGCTATCTAAAAAGTGGAGTAATGGAAACCGGAGTGGTCATTGAAACAGATGCGGGTTCGCCGCAAGGAGGAAATCTGTCTCCATTACTTGCAAACATCTATCTGAATGAGTTTGACCAGGAGTATCTAAAGAGAGGTGTACCGTGCATACGATACGCAGATGACATTGTGCTTCTGGCAAAGAGTAAACGGGCATCAAAAAGACTTTTGGAGAGCAGTACAAAGTACCTTGAGGGGAAGCTGAAATTAACAGTCAATCGGGAGAAAAGCCGAACTGTGAGCGTGTTTGCAATCCGAAATTTTAAGTTTCTTGGCTTTGCATTGGGAAGGAACGGAAGCGGCATTTATGTCCGGGTTCATGCAAAGTCATGGAAGAAGTTTAAGTCGAAGCTGAAAGAATTATCTAGCCGTAGGTCAGTGCAGCCCATCAAACCAAACCTTGAGAAAATCAAGGTGTATGCAAGAGGATGGCTAAACTATTACGGAATAGCAAACATGAAGAACAACATAGAAGACATCAATGGATGGCTCTATCACAGAATCCGAATGTGTATATGGAAACAATGGAAGAAACCAAGGACAAAAGTGCGAAACCTAATCAAGATGGGAGTGCCGGAGGACTTGGCATGGCAGACTGGAAACAGCCGCAGGGGACATTGGTTTACAACACATACAGTTGCCGTAAATATGGCAATGAAAAAAGAAAGACTGATAAGCAGTGGCTTCTATGATTTAGCCACAGCCTACCAGTCAGTGCATGTCAACTATTGAAACCGCCGTGTACCGAACGGTACGCACGGTGGTGTGAGAGGACGGCGGTTAGTCACCGCCTCCTACTCGATTTTCAATTTCTGCGGATCAGGAGCAGGAAACCTGTCTGCTTTTGAGTATGGAGGGGTATGTTTTTATTGAGGGAAAAACGGTTGAAATCCGCGCAGAGAAGAACCTGTCGCTCGGAGAGCCAACGCAAGAGGGAGGAAGTCCTGTTGCAAATGCAGAACTGGAAGCCGGGAGTCTGACCATGCAGGTCGGAGAGGACGGCGCACAGATTAGGCTGACGCAGGAGGCGGAGATTATTGCGACATTTATCAGGATGGAAGCGGCGGAACTGAATCTGAGCGGAGCCCAGAGTCCGAACAGCCCGGAAGAATTTTACAAAAATGTGACCCAAAACGACCGATGGGTGAGAATGACCATTAATACCAATGCGGAAAATACACTGGTGCAAAACTATGATGACGGGCGGGAGAAAGCTCTAAAAGGAGCTACGAAAATTGCCGGCACGGTTATTGTGGTTGGCGTTATTGTCGGACTGACGCTTGCTGCGTGAGGAAGCAGAAGATATAGAAAAACAGTTTACCTATGACAAGCAGGGCGGTATAATAAAAGAAATAAATCCGTCAGGCATCCGCCGTTTTGCCTACGACAGCCGCCACCGCCAGACGAAAGTAGAAACGGAAAATGGCAACGTGCAGGAAAACCGCTATGATGTGGAAAATCTGCGCTTTGAGCTGCTGGAAAATGGAAAACGTATCCGCTTTGTATACCATGACGGTGAGCTTCTGCATGAGGAAGGAGGAAAAGAAAACAGGCAGACAGGCTACCATTTGG
>CAMWUP010000270.1 GCA_947177465.1 uncultured Lachnospiraceae bacterium | reverse complement strand
GCCGACACACTGCCCTGCCTCTGCGGATAAATCCACGCCTTTCAGAACCTTCTTCCTGCCGTATGCACTTTCTATTCCCGTCACGCAGATACGTTCCATTTTTAATTTTAACTCCTTATTATAACAAATCATAACACAATTCTGTATTTTATACAATGAAGAGTTTTTGATATCTACCATTCCCTTAAACACTTCAAAAGATAATCCAAATACTTTTCCCCAGACAGAAATTGACATTGCTCCTTAAAGCCACTATAATTAAACTATAGGTTTAATTATTGGAGGCAGGCAATGGCACGGAGAAAAAAAGAGCCAAAAAGCGTACACAGAGAAAAAATAGCTTCCGCCGCATCAGTGTTATTTATGGATAAAGGTATTGAAGCTACATCTATGGTCGATATAGCAAAAGCAGCCGGATATAGCAAAGCGACTTTATATGTGTATTTTGAGAACAAAGAGGAAATTGTTGGTGTTCTAGTGCTGGATAGCATGAAAAAACTTTATCATTACATCCTTTCTGCACTGGAGCAGCAAGAAACCACAAAAGAACAATACAATTTCATTTGCCGTGGATTGGTTCAGTACCAAGAAGAATTTCCATTCTACTTCAAAATGGTATTGGATAAAATCAATATTGATTTTGAAAGCCACGATTATCTCCCCGAAGAAAAAGAAACTTATCAAATAGGGGAAAAAATAAACGAAAAGATAAAGAAGTTTTTAATCTCCGGCATAGATAAAGGCGATTTACGTGGCAATTTGAAAATCATGCCTACTATTTTTAATTTTTGGGGTATGCTGTCCGGGCTTATTCAGTTTGCAGCAAATAAAGAAGAATATATAAAAAAAACAATGGGATTATCAAAAATCCAGTTTTTAGAGTATGGTTTTCATATGCTGTATTGCTCTATTGCAGACAAGGGGGAATGCGTATGAACGAAAAAGGTTTGCTTGCAGCTCCTGTCTATTGGGCGAATGTACCTGCCTCTGTTAAGAATTTATTTGACCGACTATTGGGTATGGCAGGCAAAAAAGAGTTGCTAAAACAGACAATTAAAAAAATTGAAAGGTGTATGAAATGAGAATCTCTAAAAAGAATACAGTTTTACTTGCTATTATACTCCTTTTACTTGTCGGTTTCGCTTGGGGCATAATCTATCTTAAAAGTGTTTCAGATTATAAACAGGCAGTAAAGGAAACCACTTTTGAAGAAATAAATATTTCGGATATTGCCGACGGAGTTTATATTGGTGAATATGATGTGAATTTTATATATGCAAAAGTGGAAGTTACCGTGCAAAATGGAGAAATCACAAATATAAACATTTTGGAGCATAGGCATGAGCGTGGAAAAGCCGCAGAAGCCATAACTAATAAAATAGTTGATGAACAGAGAATAGACGTAGACGCAATTTCAGGCGCAACAAATTCAAGCACCGTTATAAAAAAAGCTGTTGAAAATGCCCTAAAAAGTTGACTATAGCCTTTCAATAGTAACTGGAAATTATGCACCGCATGCGTGACTGGCACAGGCAAATATCCCCTTACCATCTGCGGTCAGACAGTTATCCTAACCAATGGGGAACTTGCCACCGCCCTGCTATCCTTGTCGAAAAGAAACCGGAAAATTAAAATACTATATAATAAGGCAACGACAATAGGGATTTAAGGGCGCAACTTATAGGAACAGGAATTATTATATGTGGTTTAAACGCACTGGCAAGAGTACACTGGGAAAAGCTCTTGCAGAGAAGTTGCATTTTTATTTTATAGATAATGAAGATTTGTATTTCCCTAAAACAGACCCTGCTTATGTCTATGCAGCTCCACGCACTCGTGAAGAGGTTGAAAAGCTTCTGCTCCATGAGATTGAAAAACATGAAAATTTTGTTTTTTCGTCTGTAAAGGGTGCTTATGGAGAAACTATTTATTCTTTTTTTCAATATGCTGTATTGATTAATGTTCCCAAAGATATTCGGATAGAACGAGTTAAAAAGCGTTCTTTTCAGAAATTTGGCAATAGAATGTTATTTGGCGGTGATTTAACAGTCTTTAAAATGTCCTATCATAAGAAGTGACGGAACAAAACCCATACGCAATCAGGGCTTGCCCATCTGCAATATTCGCTGAAACACGCTTGTCCTCAAAGTTCAGACTGATAATATAATCTGTTTCTTCTTGATTTCATCTGTAATCTGCAGGACAATCCGGCAAATTGTCATAATTCCAAGACCTCCCAAGATGATAAGCATAGGTCTCACCGGAAATCAGATAGACTGCCAAAAAACCTGATGAAAAAACAGGCAGCCGCCCGCTGCCTGCTTTTTATTGCTGTCCTTATTACCTTCTGCTTCCTCGAAGCTGAAATCTTTGAACTGAAATCTTTAAATCCTCGGCATGATTCTGTAGCTCCTGTGCTGATGAAGCCGATTCCTCTGCTGTTGCCGCATTGTTCTGTACCACTTCGGATATCTGATGCATGCCTTCCGTCACTTGTTTCAAAGACTGCGCCTGCTGCTGGGCAGATTCAGCTATTCGCTCTATCATTTCCGTTGACTGCTGCCCGCTCTTAATCACTTCCATAAGTGCCGCCATCGTGTCTGCTGACAGTTCTGCGCCGCTCTGTACCTGCTTGATAGATTTTTCAATCAGCTCCGCAATGTTCTTTGCAGATTCTGTACTCCTATTCGCCAGACTCTGTACTTCATTCGCCACAACCGCAAACCCTTTTCCTGCCTCACCGGCGCGTGCCGCTTCCACCGATGCATTCAGTGCAAGAATATTGGTCTGGAAGGATATATCTTCAATCGTCTTTGTAATACCGCCGATTTGACGTGACGACATTGAAATATCATCTATTGCCGATTTTAAAGCCTCCATCTTCTCATTACACGTCTGTAAGTGACCCATTGCCCCCATAGACGCCTGATGCGCATTATCCGCATCAGAAGAGGTATTGTTTACCTGCCTTGATATTTCCCGAATACTTGCAGACAGCTCCTCAACGGCTGCCGCTTGTTCCACTGTCCCGCTGGACAGGCGCTGTGCACCGGCAGAAACGATATCTGACTGTTCAAATACCCGCTTTGCAGTTAAATTAATCTGGGAAAGCGCATTGTTTAAGGAATCCAGTATCTGTCCCATTGCACGCTGAATCGGCAAAAACTCTCCGCGATAATCGTCGCCTGTGGTTAGGTTCATATTACCCTGCGCCATCTGCGTCAGCTTTGCATCTATCTCGCTGATATATTTTTTAAGCTCACGTTTGGTCTCATGAATCGAATCCACGAGCCGCCCAATCTCTGATGTATCAGAACGCATCCCAAATTCTGCTGAAAGATTTCCCTGTGAAATCTGCATCATCTGATTTTTTATTGATATAACAGGGCGTAGGACCTTTAACTGCACCATCAGCATATTACACAGCTGTATAATTCCAACTACCGCAAACGCCAGAATCATTTCCATTTTTATGTAATCCGCCTTCTGTTTCAGGTCTTCAAGTTTTTCCGACGTCCGCACATCTAACGCTGCCAGAAACTCTTCCTTCAACGCATTAATTTTTTCAATCGACTCGCCGTATCGTGCTCCATACACGTAGCCGAGGGCTTCATTCAGCCTTCCGTTCTTCACATTTTCCATTGCATTCTCTTCTAGTGGAACAAGCTCATTGGAAAGTGCAAACATATCATCAATCATCTTCTGCTCTTCGGAAGTGATGCCTATCTCCTGCAAAGCAGCAACACCTTCGTCGCGGTTTTTCAGATTATTAATTTCGTTCCAGTAATTGTCATAATGCTCCTGTTTCCCTGTCGCTGCAAATGCCCTTACTTCATTTGTCAGGTAGGCAGAACCGTCCATAAAACGGTTGGCATTATAAGTCAGTTCATATCTCTCTTCATTGGCTTCACTAAGCTGATTGTTTACCCTGCCGTAGGAGAACAGTGAAATCACCAAAAAAATCAGTGATATAATAGAGAC
>CAMWUP010000269.1 GCA_947177465.1 uncultured Lachnospiraceae bacterium | reverse complement strand
ATTATAACCATGACGTCTCCCTGCTCCACCTTGAGAAAAAAAGCCGTCAAAACGGTTTAAGCGCAAAATCAGTTACCATTCTGACAGCCAAAGAAGCACAGCTTATTGCACAAAACCAAACCGATTTTATGCGCCTGTCGGACAGACCTTTGGTACAGGAATTATACTGCAAAATGCGCTCGCAGGGGCTTTTTGCCAAAACAATCGTGGATTATACGAGAGAAGCCTTTGTCTATACGCCCGGCAATGTCCGCGTCACATTGGATTATAACATACGCACCACCCTGCGCTGTACCGATTTTTTAAATCCCGACTGTATCACCATTCCGATTCCGGTCGAATGTATCCTTGAAGTCAAGTGGGATAGTTTTCTGCCCTCGGTTATACGGGATGCCGTACAACTGCCTGGCAGACACAGCAGTTCATTTTCCAAATATGCAGCATGCCGTATTTACGGTTAAATTTCATGCAATAATGAATTTAAAACTCAAAAAAGAAAGGAGAAACCATGACTTTTAACGATATCTTCAAATCCAGTTTTCTTGACAACATATCCGGCGTGAGCCTGACAGATATGTGCATTGCCCTGCTCTTAGCCTTCTGTATCGGTCTTTTTATTTTTTTGATATATAAAAAGACTTTTACAGGCGTAATGTATTCCTCCAGCTTCGGCGTCACGCTGATTGCCCTGACCATGATTACCACCGTCGTTATTTTAGCCGTCACCAGTAATGTAGTGCTTTCCCTTGGTATGGTCGGCGCACTCTCCATCGTCCGGTTCCGTACCGCCATCAAGGAACCTTTGGACATTGCCTTTTTATTCTGGGCGATTGCAGTCGGCATCGTTCTGGCGGCAGGTATCATCCCTCTCGCTGTGATTGGCAGTGTGGTTATCGGTCTTGTCCTGCTGTTTTTTGTCAACCGGAAAACCCATTCCCAGCCCTATATTCTGATGTTGTCATGCGACAGCCACAATGCCGAAAAGCAGGCTGAGGATTTTATTCGGAATCAGGCGCTGCGCCATGTCCTGAAAAGCAAAACCGTGCAAAAAGGGCTGATTGAATTGAACATGGATATCCGTTTAAAGGATGATAATACAGACTTTATCAACATACTTTCCGAAATGGAGGGCGTTAAAAACGCTGTTTTAGTCACCTACAACGGCGACTATATGGGATAGGGAGGCGCATTATGGCAACACACAGGCATATAAACAAACTCTGCGCTGCCGCCACGGTTTTTGCTCTGCTCCTGACCTTTCTTCTTATGAATGGAGAGGCACTTGGCATGCAGGCGGCAGCGCGTGTCATGGGATATGAAAACCGGCTCTTTGATACCGGCTTTGTACATAGCATTGACATTGTAATGGACGGCTGGGAAGATTTTCTTGACACCTGTGAAGATGAAGAATACGTCATGTGTTCCCTTGTCATAGACGGAGAGCTTTATAAGAATGTGGCGATTCGGGCAAAGGGCAATACCTCCCTGAGAACAGTTTCCGCTATGGGAAGCAGCCGTTACAGCTTTAAAATCGAATTTGATGCCTATGACAGCACAAACAGCTACCACGGGCTTGACAAGCTATGCCTCAACAACATGATTCAGGACACCACTTATATGAAGGATTACCTGACTTATCAGATGATGGGAGCCTTCGGTGTTGATGCACCTTTATGCAGTTACGCCTATATCACCGTAAATGGTGAGGACTGGGGACTATATCTCGCAGTGGAGGGCGTGGAGGAAGCATTTCTCGAAAGAAACTATGGCAGCAGCTATGGTGAGCTCTATAAGCCTGACAGTCAGAACACTGCAAAGGCAGGCTTCGGAAGCAGCTTTGGCGGTATGGGGAGCAGCGACGTCAAACTGCAATACACTGACGATAACCCTGACAGCTACAGCAATATTTTCGATAATGCCAAAACCAATATTACTGAGCAGGATAAATCCCGCCTTATTCGTTCCCTGCAGGCCCTGAACGAAAATCAGGCGATAGAAAAGGTTGTCAATATCGACGAGGTTCTCCGCTATTTTGTGGTGCATAATTTTGTCTGCAACGACGACAGCTACACAGGAACCATGGTGCACAATTATTATCTATATGAAGAGAACGGACGGCTTTCCATGATTCCATGGGATTACAATCTCGCCTTTGGAACCTTTCAGCCCACAGATGCCGCAAAAACCATCAACTCCCCGATTGACACGCCTGTCTCGGGCAGTTTGGACGACCGCCCCATGCTTGCATGGATTTTCAACAATACAGAGTACACGGAAGCTTACCACCAGTATTTTGCCGACTTTTTAGAAAGCACTGATTTTACGGCTATGATAGAGAAAACCTCGGAACTGATTGGTTCGTACGTGCAAAAGGACGCAACCGGATTTTACGGCTATGAAGCGTTTGAAACCGGCACGGCTGCCCTAAAGGAATTCTGTCTGCTGCGCGCGGAAAGTATCCGCGGACAGCTTGCCGGCGACATCCCCTCAACCACAGAGGGACAGAATACGGATTCTTCCGCCTTGATAGACGCCTCTCACCTTACCCTGTCCGACATGGGCTCCATGAACGATGGTATGGGGAATCAGCGCAATGATATGCAGAATACACCCGAAGACATGGGCAGTCCGCCCACCGGCATGCAGAATCCACCCGAAGGCATGGACAGTCCGCCCACCGGCATGCAAAATCCACCTGACGGTATAGGCAGTCCGCCCACCGGCATACAGAATCCACCTGACGGCATGGACAGTTTACCCGACAACACGGAAAATCTGCCCGATGATATGCAAAGTCGACCTGATGGCATGGGCAGTCCGCCTGACAGCGAACACGGCTCTCCTGACTCCAATACCTTGGACGATGCAAGGGAGGCTTTTGCGCAAAACAGATTTCCTCATCAGGAAAACACCTCTGTTCCTGTTTCCGCAGGCGGCGCAGCCCTTCTCCTTCTTGGTATCTCCGTTTTGGTTTTGCTGACCGGTCTGCTGATTGCCTTCAGGTACAAGCGGTAAATTAAAAAATGTGGTCTGGAGATTGCTTTTTTCCAGACCACACTACCAATTAACCCGACCGCAATACAACTATTCAATATATGTATGTGCAAATGTATAACCAACACTATTTGAAAAGGTAAGTGGATTTGCGTGTTTCAAATGCCACGTCTCCAATGTAGAAACATCCTCCATCCTGAAGTAAGGGCAGAATACTTTTTATTAACGTGATTTTTTGCTCATCTGACAGATGATGTAGGGAATAAGTGGCTATTATGGTATCATATCTATTATGTTTCAATTCCTCCACAAGTCCCTTTGAAAAATCTCCTGATATATTTTTGCTTCTGGCATCTTTGCTTTTGCCAGCTCAATCATTCTTCCCGAAAAATCCTGTCCCCAAATACGGCAACCCTCCTCATACAATTTAGTTGTAAGTGTACCAGTGCCAAAGCCAATAACCAAGATGGTACTGCATTTACTCATCAATACTCTTTTATAAATTTCATTCAAAATTTGTTTGTATCATGCAAATGGATAGGTACCATCATCGTCTGACATCCCCACGCTCTTGTCATATCCATCCGCCCATAAATCAACCCCCTTGTCACTAAGCATTTTATCCTCCTCATTCCCAAACGGGACAACTTTTATTTTTTAGACACTTCCTAAACCTCTGTATAAATCCGCATTTACTTATGATATGGTTCTTCATAACATATCTAAGTGCGAAAAGTAGTCCTATATTATTCTGTCAAACAAGACAGAACACTTGTAAATGTTCTGCCTATTATACTACAAATACATTTTAGCTGTTTCTTCTGCCAAATGAAACTTTTCCTGGATTTTATTCAGAATAATACTATCTGCAATTTGTAAATCCTTTAATGCTGATACCATAGCTATTATTCCCTCTTGCCTTCCCTTCTCAATCCCTTTCTCTTCCACACCCTTACTTAAATTACACATAAGCGACACCTCACTTTCCA
>CAMWUP010000268.1 GCA_947177465.1 uncultured Lachnospiraceae bacterium | reverse complement strand
CATATACACCAGACGGGGCATTTTAAATGCGCCAACCATATTTTTATAGGAATCAAAATCCACACCTGTCTTTCCGCCGATAGAGCTGTCTGCTTGTGCCAGAAGCGTGGTAGGAATCTGTACATAATCGACTCCGCGAAGATAAGTCGCCGCAACAAAACCGGTTAAATCACCGGTTACACCGCCGCCTAACGCAAGCAGCATATCCTTACGGTCAAATCCCTCCTGAATTAAAAATTCATAGGCTTTTTTTACCGTGTCCAGCGTTTTGCTGCTTTCTCCTGCAGGAAAAGAAAACAGAACCGCCTTTTTACAGATTGCAGAAAGCTGTTTTAACAAATCTCTTCCATAGAGCCTTTCTACAGTAGAATCTGTTATAATACAAAGCTTTTTTTGTCCGACTTCAAGTGCTGAAAGCTCTTTTGCCAGAGCCTCAAAAGAAAGCTCATACACAATATCATAGCACGGCTTTTTATGGTACATAATTTCCATTCTGTCTGTTTCCATCTGTATCCTCCGCATATCAGTCTCTATTTTGAATGATAAAAAGGGCAGATACGGAATCTGCCCTTCCTGTAATCCTTAATAACCGTTGTTAATGGGAACGTCAAAGGAACCGCCGCCACCATTTAAAATATCCTGAAAATCACCGGAAATATCTACACTGGCAGGTGTAATGATAAATATGTAATGAGATATTTTCTGCAGATTTCCATTGATGGCAAAGCAGGAACCGGAGGTAAAATCAATAATTCTCTGCGCAATGTCCACATCTAAGCCTTCCAGATTCAAAACAACAGTCCGGTGGGCGAGAAGCGTCTCCGTAATTTCCCTTGCGTCTTCAACCGAAGTCGGTTTTATCACACATACTTCCATGCCATTTGAATTCTGCATCCTTCTTGTATTGCTCTTGGGCATGGGCGTTACCTTGGACGCCGGCTTTCTTGCTGCCGGTTTGTCCTCCATATCCTGTTCTTTATAGGATTTCTTGACGGGCTCATCTACATAATCATCATCATCAAGATAATCATCATCCGTATCATACTCGTCTTCATCATTCAGTTTCATATAATTCAAAAACTTATCCATTACTCCCATGTGCTACCATGCCTTTCTCATAGCCTGCTCTTTTAAGCAAAGTCAATGCTCATTGCTTTGGCAGGTAATGCTATTTCCGGTCTCCGAATATGCCTGTTCCGACTCTTACATAAGTGGCGCCTTCTTCCAAAGCTACCATGTAATCTCCGGTCATCCCCATAGACAATATTCCCATACTGACATTATCAATGTTTTTATTCATTATGTCAACAGATAATTGGCGCAGATTCACAAAATATTGTCTGTTTTCTTCTGCATTTTCCACATATGGTGCTATCGTCATTAATCCTTTGACACAAATCCCCGGCAAAACTGCAATATTTTTTACCAATTCGAGCACTTCTTCCCGATGCGCACCAAATTTACTTGCTTCCTCCGCCACGTTTACTTCTATTAAAATATTAACTGTAATCCCTTTCTTACAGGCTTCCTTGCTGATTTCGCATGCAAGCCTGTAAGAATCGACGCTGTGAATTAAGAATACCTTGTCAACAATGTATTTTACCTTATTGCGCTGCAGGTGTCCAATCATATGCCAGCGGATATCAGAGGGAAGCTGCCCGTATTTATCCATAATCTCCTGCACTTTGTTTTCACCAAAATCCCGGCATCCTGCTTCGTAAGCCTCTCTAAGCATTTCCACAGGTTTGGTTTTGCTGACGGCAATCAAAGCTGCAGCCTTTGGATTTCTGCCCGCCCTGCGGCACGCCTCTTCCATATTCTTTTTCACCAATGTAATATTTTCTGTAATCATAACAATCCTCTGCATGTCAAAAGTTTTACCTGTGCGCTGCCGCAATACAAATATTATTTGTAAATAAACTGATCTGCCGTCACACTGGAAGCATCCTGCACAATCAAATCATATACGTTGAGCCCGTATTCCGTGTTGGATTTGACAATGGAATACTCTTCATTATGATACAGGACTTCTATCTGTTTAAAGTCGGCGTATCCTTTATTCATGTTATAAACGCCTGTCAGGGTATCACGTTTGCTGACAGTGTAGGTTTCTGTGGAGTCCGGCATAAACAGGTGATCTCCGCTTTGCAGGGCGCCCGCGTCTACGTAGTACTCTCCATCAACAAGGCTGTATATGCTGACCTCGATATATTCGGTGGTCGGTGTGCCATCCTCTAACACGGTTTCACACAAAACGCCGTAGGAATCTGTGGAACCGCTTCTGGTAATATATGCCTCCGGTATGAGAAAAAACTCCCGCTCCACAATAGAACTGTTTGGAATTTTTAAACCAGTTTCCTCATGCAGCAACAGCTCCACCTCCAGAAAGCGATCATTTACAAAGCTTATCATGGAGTTGGTAAAGGAAAGCTGTGCGTAAATATTGCCGTCTTCGTTGTACAGAATGGTAATGTTTGCCCACGACTCGTTCTGGTTCTTCATAAAACGCACCTTGACCACTTCTGCTTTCGCAAGCTCGTCCGCTCTTTCCTCGTCTATCTGAATGACAAGCGACCAATTTTCGTTGTTGCAGATTTTATAAACTGCATCCTCCATTGCTATCAGTTCGTTACTCAGCAACTGATTTTTTTCATAATCGGAAGCCTTCATCATATTGGCAGTTACTTCCTCAGGCTTCAGAGTCTCATACCCATCCGTCCAATACATCACGATGCCGGACTGTGGTGCATGGGCAAGCGTTACCATACTGCGCAAGTCTCCGTTGTTCAAATCGTTTATGCTGTCCATCAGGGAGACGTTAGCAAACTTTAATACCGTTCCCTTGACCGCATATTTGAAACTGTATGTAGAAGCATAATTTTCCGGCGAAAAACCGTGCACAAAATTCACAATTTCACTTTTCAACTGGAGCAAATCCGAATCAGAAAGGACATTTGTTCCCAATTCCTCACTGTTTATATAGTCGGAAAGCCTGCCGGTTTCGTCAACCGTATAGACCAGATTGCCAACCGCAACCCGTTCCCCTTCTCTTGCATAATAATTGACATATCCCGATGCCTCGGCAGTGATAATGCTTTCTTCCCGTATGATGATTCCGGTGTAGAGGTTTTCGGAAGAAAGAGAGCCTTCCCTTACTTCATAGGGCCTGATATGGTTATCCTTAAAATACATGCTGATGCAGATACACACATAGAGAAAGATAACTGCAAAAATCACCATACCAATGTTGATATTCAGGGGCTTTCTGTATTTTTTGATTTTTGTTACCTTTGAAGAGCCTTTTCCAGCCACTGCATACCTCCTTTATCAGCCAGGATTGAGTTGCATAATAAAGCCCCGGAGGTTCCGAGGCTTCATCTGATGCGTTTATGTATTATAAAGAGACAATTATTTTTGATTTTACTGCTTCAGGAAGTTCGTTTTCGTCTACGGAAACACTGAGTATAAAGTCCACGCCGAATTTACCGCTGATTTTTTCCAGTTTATCGATAGCCGGCAGAATATCTCCGCCACTTTCCAAATGGGCAATCTTTAAAAAGCTGTCAAAATACATCTGCTGCAAATCATGATCCTGAGAGATGATGCCGCTGACAAAACCTAAAAATTCATCTGTGTCCTCCACCAGATAATCGGATACATCGATTAACCTCACTTTGTTATTCAGTTCATACATATGCTTGGTACTCTTGTCAAGATATACAATATTACCATTGATATTTTTAACTTCCTCATTTACTTTATCCAATAAGTGTTTTGTCTTGCCCTTACCCTTCCTGCCTGCTATTAATTGAACCATCGGTAAACCCTCCTAAAGTAAATTGACATAACCTGCTTTGCTACGTCTGTTTTTATTATAAAATAATCTTGCGCAAAAAACAACCACTATTTCCCTATTTCATTTAGTAAATCCGACATTTCCGGATACATAACGTCATTAGAGGGCGCTCTGAGAATCACAGATATGTACGGCGCCC
>CAMWUP010000267.1 GCA_947177465.1 uncultured Lachnospiraceae bacterium | reverse complement strand
CATCCAGGTTGGAAAGAGGCTCATCCATAAGGAATACCTTAGGATTACGAACGATTGCACGTCCCATAGCAACACGCTGTCTCTGTCCACCGGAAAGAGCCTTCGGCTTTCTGTCAAGAAGCGGCGTCAAGTCAAGAATCTTAGCTGCATCCTTAACCATCTTATCGATTTCATCCTTCGGAACCTTTCTCAGCTTCAGACCGAATGCCATATTATCATATACGGACATATGAGGATACAGAGCGTAGTTCTGGAATACCATCGCGATATCTCTGTCCTTCGGCTCTACATCATTTACGATTCTGTCGCCAATCTTTAACTCACCGGAGGAAATGTCTTCCAAACCTGCAATCATACGAAGAGTGGTTGACTTACCGCATCCGGAAGGACCTACGAAAATGATAAATTCCTGATCTGCAATCTCAAGATTGAAATCCTTTACTGCCTCAAAGCCGTTGGGATATACCTTGCAAACATTCTTTAAAGATAAACTTGCCATTGTAAAACTCCTTTCTCATTGAAGATACTTACGTACCACTAACTGAATTTAAGTATAACCGAAAATTTGTATTATCGCCATACCACTATTACACAAAGATTTTTTCTTTGATTGTAAATTTTGCTTACAAACAACATTTTTTAAATCTTGCACCGACAAGTTGACTAAAATACACACCTCATCCTGTACATGTTGTACAAACGCAACCGCTAATCTGTGTCCCCATAAAATGCCAGCTGATTTTTTCCACGTTTTTTTGCTACATACAACGCCTTGTCTGCCGCCTTATAAAGCCCCTCAAAATCTTTGGCGTCCGTAGGGAATATCGCTGCGCCGATACTTGCCGTCGCAGAATATTTGACAGATTCTCCCGCTCTGAAATCCTTGAAGAACTTTTCCACACGGCTCGCCTCTGTCCGGATAATCTCTTCCGTCTTCATATTACACAAAAATATGGTAAATTCGTCGCCGCCGGTACGCCCCACAATATCCGTGGCACGGAATTCCGCCTTGATACGCCACCCAAGAGTCCGGAGAACCTCGTCTCCGAAAGCATGCCCCATGGTGTCGTTGATTTTTTTGAAATTATCTATATCAAGGACAAACAGCAATCCGAGTTCATCAGGGTGCTCCGCAATTTGCTCTTTGATTTTTCTTTCCGTCGCCATCTTGTTGAACAAATCGGTAAGAAGGTCTGTATCCGCTTTGTTGGCAAGCTCCTTGCCCTTTTCATTGCTCTTTACCTGCGATATGACATAAATCGTCACGATTGCTCCCACAAAGAGAATCAGCACAATTACAATCTGCCACACCATAGCATTATTGGAAGACAAGTCACGCTTTACCATGGTATCGATATAAGACTTTTCAATTCCTGCCAGCAGCGTTAAATTTCCGATGCCCACCGGCGCATAAATCATTGCCCTGGCATCCTTCTGCCATGTCAGATATGTAATGTCGGAATTTTTATTTTGTACGCGTGTGTAAAGCCTGTCAATTACCTTATTATCCTGATTTTCCCTCAGGAATACAAAATAATCTCCCTCTTCTGCACACAATACGCTTCCTGTAGCGCCCGCGGCATTAACAATCTGTCCGGAATTTTCTAAAAGAATGTAAAAGGTATTGGAAGTTAAATTTGTTTTCTTGATAAGCTTTTCAAATTCCGCAACATTTACATAGCAGAGCACATAGCCTGCAACACTTTCATTTCGTATTGCCGGCGCAGCCACCAGTATCGCAGACTGTCCCGAAATACCGTCGTCTGCCACATAGAGAACCTTTCCTTCTTCGACAAAAACGTTCTCAAAATATTCCGTCCCCGCCAAATCGACGCGTTCTCCGTTTGCGCGGTATCCTGCACCGTTCGCATCACAGATTACCGCATCATAAACCTCCGGATTGGCGCAGACCGCCGCCAGCACCGCTTCCCGCTCCGCATTACTGTCGGCTGCCATATAAGCGGCTGCCGAATCTGCGCTCTTTTGAACACCATACACAAGCATCTGCACCTGCGCAGCATACCCCTGTACCATGGTAATCAATTTTTCCTCTGCTTCCGTCTGCTCTTTCCTTTTGCCGGATACGGTAAACCGTATTAATAATACAAAAAAGACTGCGAGCAATATAAGTACGGGAACCAGCCATTGTCTAACATTCCTGTTTATACGCTTACCTTTCATTTCTTCTCTCATTCTGCCGTTTTATCGGCTGTAATCATAAGAATCTTGTACTTTTGTTCAGCCCTGATTCTGCTCAGTTTCCTCAAAAATCGGTGTGTCACTGAATATCTTTTCTGTTTCTTCACTTTCCGGCTCTTCTCCGCCTTCTTCGGCTTTTTCCCCCTCGAGCCTTTCCATTATTTTATCTTCCAGTTTTTTAAACATTTTATTGTAAAGTACGGCGCTTACATATACCGGAACGGATATCCCGAGCACCAGTATGACGGGAAACAATCTAAGGCTGAATATGCAAAGCACATAGGGCAGCACATACAGAACAGCCATCAGAATCGTTTTCGGAAGCTGGATAACACTCAATGCAAACGCATTCTTAATGGTTTTGGTAACCGTATTGACAAACTTTGCCTGCACTGCAAATACCCATATAACCATAAAGAGAAACAAAATGGCGATTGCCATGATAACTACCTGCAATGCTGCGGGGATATTGACTTCTTCTACATTCTTCATAATATAAAAGTCTGCGCTGAAAATAACAATCACGAGCAATATAATAAGCCATATGGCTGTAGATTGTTTAAAATTCATCTTAAATGACCTGAAAAAGTCTCTTGTGATGTACCCTTCCTCATTGCGGTGAAGCTTCAGTGCCACATAATGCGCTGAGGTCAACGCAGCTCCCGCTGTGATAATGGGGATACAGCACAGTAACGTCAGAATATTCAGCCACATTAAGTCCGCCACCTTGTTTAAAAACTGTATCAGCGGACTATCGATATCAAACCATTTACCCATGTAAGCACCTTCCGTTCTGTTCTTTACCGTGATTGTTGTAATTGCCGTTACAGGAACTTTTCCATCGTTGTCACGCGGATACCCGAATACTCCTCTTCCGGCGAGCAGGCGTGAAAACCCACCCTATAATAGAAGCCCAGCGCATACGGGGCCGCTTTCACTGACATGTATATTGCATGTCTTTCCTTTTTTAGATATTCTGCCATGCGTTCTATCAGCTTCCTGCCCACTCCCCTTCTGTGATATTCCCTGTCCACAAAAAGAAGTGAAATATGGTTGCCGTTCCTGACAGAAATCTGCCCGATAATCCTGCTTCCGTCCACCGCTACCAGCATAGGATAATTGCCCTCCACAAACATCCTGTATAACCTGCTGTCAGTAATGAAATCACGGAAGCTGGCAATTCCTTCCTGTGTGTAATCCCCCGCCTCAAACTGCAAAAATGTCCGCCAGACCATACTCATGACCGCCTGCCAGTCCTCAGAAGTCGCCCATCGTATCTGATAAAGCGCCTCGTCATTTTTCCTCATAATCAAAGATTTATCCCCTCTGTCGGGCTGCCGTCCGAAACTATCCCTGTAAATCATATCAAATTTAGCTTTGAATGGCAAGGTGCTTTGTCAGCCATACTTCTATGTCCTCCATCACCTTTTTGCGATCCGGCTCTCCCAAAAGCTCATGCCTGTCCTCCGGATACAGCTTTATCTCAAGGTCTGTAAGTCCGGCATCTGCAAGCGATTTGTACGCTTTCTGCACCCCTTTTCCGTAATTGCCCACCGGGTCCTCTTCCCCCGAAAGAAAAATAACCGGCAGTTCCTTGGGAATCTTCAGAAGATTTTTCCGTTTCTTCACCCTTGCAATCAGTTCGAACAGCGTCTTAAAGCCATTCACCGTGAAAATAAAACCGCAGTCCTTGTCGGCAATGTAAGCCTCCACTCTGTCCGAATCCCGCGAACGCCAGTCAAAATCCGTTTTGGCTCCCTTGCGTCGTTTGTTGTAGCCGCCGAACGCACCCTTGTCAAT
>CAMWUP010000266.1 GCA_947177465.1 uncultured Lachnospiraceae bacterium | reverse complement strand
GCCTATCTGTTTACCACAAGCATAAGGGAAAATATACGGTATGGCAGGCTGGGATCGAGTGCTGAGGAAGTTGTAGAGGCGGCAAAGCGTGCCTATGCTCATGAATTTATCATGTCGTTTCCCAACGGGTATGATACGCTGGTGGGAGAGCGCGGCGAAAGTCTGTCCGGCGGGCAGCGTCAGCGGATTGCCATAGCCCGCGCGTTTATCCGGAATGCACCGATACTTCTTTTGGATGAGGCAACCTCAGCGCTGGATGCAGAGAGTGAGAAGCTTGTGCAGAGAGGAATCGAGGCGCTTATGGGAGGACGCACTACGCTTGTGGTAGCGCACAGACTTTCAACCATTGAAAAAGCAGATATGATATACGTGATAGGAAGCGGAAGGGTATGCGAAAAGGGCAGGCATACTGAATTGATGGAGCAGGGAGGCATATACAAAAGGCTGGTAGAGCTGTCGGGAAGCTATATCAGCCGGAAGAATCCGCCTTTTTCATCACAACAAAATAACTGAAGATAAGAATCAGGTCTGCACCTGCCCATGCCATAATTTCCGCATAAAATATACCGGTCTCGCCGATAAGCATAGGAAGCAGGACGGCGGTTGCGGCGCGCATAATGAACTCTGCGATGCCGGAAGCCATGGGCAGCACGGTATTGCCCATTCCCTGAATGGTGGAACGAGTCACATGCAGGATATAGAGGATGGGCAGGCACAGGCTCATAATGGCAAGGTAATAGTAGGCAACGGAAAGTGTCTGTTCCACTTCCGCAGGTGTGCCGGAAATAAAACAGCCAAGGATTGCCTTGCCGCCCAAAAGCATGATGGCGGCAATGACTGCGGAAGTCGCCAGAGCAATGAGAACGGCAGCGCGCATACCCTTGCGAATACGCTCTGTTCTGCCTGCGCCCAGATTCTGCCCTGTGTAAGTGACCATGGAATAGCCGTAGGAGGTGGCGGCTATCTCCAGCACGCCGTAGAGCTTGTTTGTGGCGGTAAATCCTGCAATAAAGATGACGCCAAAGCCGTTGACGACAAACTGTACAATCATGCCGCCTACGGATATGACTGCGTTCTGAAACGCCATAGGAGAACCCAGCATAAGCAGTCTGGCAGGGAGGTGGTTCTGCAGGCTGAAATCAGAGCGGCAGAGGGAAAGTATCTCTATCTTGCGGATGTGGTACAGACAGAAAAGGCTGGAGAATAGCTGGGCAATCAGGGTAGCTGCCGCAGCGCCGCCTATGCCGAGTCCCAAAACCAGCACGAACAGAAGGTCCAGCGTGATATTGACGATGGCGGCGGCAATCATGGCAAGCAGAGGCGTCCTGCCGTCTCCGAGGGAGCGCAGAACCGTTGCAAGCAGATTATAGGACATCACGATGGGGACGCCCAGATACATAATGCGCAGGTATAGCAGGGCATCGCCGATAATTTCAGGCGGCGTCTGTAAAAGTGACAGTATGGGGTGCGCAATTATCTGTCCGGCGCACAAAAGCAGGATGGAGGAAAACAGGGACAGGGTGATGGAGCAGCCTACGGTTTTGCGAAGCTCTTCATATTTGCCTGCGCCGAATTGCTGCGCCATCAGGATGCCGAAGCCCTGTGTGATGCCTTGAATGACGCCAAGCATCATCCAGTTCATCCAGTCCGCCGCACCGATGGCGGCAAGGGCGTTCACGCCGAGAGCCTTTCCCACAACCATTGTGTCAACAACGGTATAGAGCTGTTGGAATACATTGCCAATCATCAGAGGCAGTGCGAAAGCAAGTATGAGGGAAGCCGGCTTCCCTTCTGTCATATTTTTCATACGTGCAGCCATATCATAACCCTTTCCATAAGCATTTCTAAAATGTAGTGTTCAATGAACATCTATCATATCACATCGGCAGAGAGAAATCAAAAATTTGGGCTAACATAAATTGAAAACTTTGCGATATGGTGTTACACTGGTTTTAGTGATTGCCTTTCGCATATACAATTGCAGGCATTTGGGTTCGCTGTATAAAGCGGTGGGATGAAAAGGATTTCAAAATGTAAAATCAAGGAGGACGAAAAGATGGGAATGAATGTTTATCAGGATTACAGTCAATTTTACAGAGGGACAGAGCAGCTTAAAACTTATGGCACCAATTCATCATCAAAGAAAGATACTTTGGTGAAATATGAATTTAATACCATGGACGAAAAGGGAAACAAGGTCATGGATAAGCTGTCCAAAGAAGAAACCTTCCGTACAATGAACGAAATATCAGCGCAGTATGGGGATAATGTCATTGTGGAATTTTCGGGAGATGCCCTCACTATAATGGAACAGCATGGAAAAGGACTTTTAGGAGGGCCTGTGGAAAGAGAGCCAATACCAGTGGAAACGCTGGAAGGACCTCGTGCATTTACGGAGGAAGAATGGGAAGCCATACAAGAAAAACGAGCAAAGCTGGGGGATGACATGGCAGCCATTATGTGTGATGTCGATTCGGCATCCTATAAAGAATATCAGCGGATATCGCAGGAGGGAATGGCGTCAGGTACAAAGGAAGGCATGGTGGCAGGACTTCGATACCTGTTTAACTGGATGCAGAAAAAGGCGAATGAAAATCCGAGATGGGTGGAAGAATACAAGGCAGCTCAAAAGACAGAAATAAATCAGAATACCATGTATGCGGGAAACGAGACTGTGACCGGCAGAAAATTTGATTTTAGCATTTGACAAAAAGAGCGCAAAAAGTGCTACGGAATGGAGATTAAAATGAGCTTCAGAAGAAAAATCATTGACTATTCGCGGGGAGATAATTTAGGTCATTTCTGGCGGTTGTATCGGCGGCAAAGAAAGGCCAAAAACGGATTTTTCAGGGATATTCTGACATTTCGGATGAGCAGGTGCGCCCACCGCCACGGAGGATATATAGGACCAGAGGCTGAGTTTGCAGACGTGCCGAAGCTGCCTCATGGACTGCATGGGATTTTTGTTTCCCGATATGCAAGGATAGGGGAAAACTGCTGGATTTACCAGAATGTAACGATTGGGGAGGTAAACAGGAAGGCGCCGGTCATCGGAGATAACTGTCTGATTGGAGCCGGTGCAATTATCATTGGTGATATCAGAATTGGTAACAATGTAAAAATCGGTGCGGGGACAGTGGTAAATGCAGATGTTCCGGATAACTGCACGGTGGTATCCCAGTCAATGCGAGTACTCGAAAAAGAATAATAAACAGCCGCTGGTGAGCTTTTTCTATGGAGCGTATGTTGTGTGGCGGAGCAAGTATGATTCCAATCAACCCATGGGAGCATCAAAATGCGATAAAGACACTTTATGCAAAATGTGTTGGAAAAACTTGCAGTAAGCATAAAATCACCAGAATGGAACTGGATATTCTGCTTTTTTTGGCAAATAACCCGCGCTTTGATACGGCAACGGATATAGTGGAGATCAGATATCTTTCCAAATCGCAGGTATCTGCGGCAGTAAAAACACTGGAAGAGGGCGGCTTTATCAGAAAAGAATATGCAGATAATAATAGAAAGACAGCGCACTTAAAAATATGTGAAGCAGCGTCGTCTATTGTTGCCGACGGAAAGGATGCACAGGAAAAATTTGTATCCATTATGCTGCAGGGACTCTCGCAGGAGGAAATAGAGGGCATAAAACGGTGCTTTCAGCATATGTGGGAAAATATTGACAGCTATTTAAAGGAGAGGGCAGAATGGTAGTTAAATTTTTGGTTTGTTTTGCAGCAGGTATAGGAGCGGGACTGGGGACCGGATTTGCGGGCATGAGCGCCGCTGCCGTAATCAGTCCTATGTTGATTACTTTTTTGGGTTTCGAGGCATATGAGGCTGTCGGCATTGCGCTGGCAAGCGATGTGCTGGCAAGCGCCATAAGCGCGTACACTTACGGAAAGAATAAAAATCTGGATATCCGCAACGGACTGGTGATGATGGCTGCGGTGCTTGGCTTTACCATGGTGGGAAGCTTTGCGGCAAGTCGGGTTCCGAATACTAC
>CAMWUP010000265.1 GCA_947177465.1 uncultured Lachnospiraceae bacterium | reverse complement strand
ACCTGCCGGGGTTCTGATTTCGGCAGGCTTTCATAAGGCGCTGGGAATCCGGATGGAGATTGCATTCCGGCTGCCATATGAGAGTATTCTGATATCGATAGCAGCGGTTTTTTTGTTGTTTGCAGGCATTATGCGGTATTCCATGGGAAAGATAAACCGCAAAAATATTATCGATACGATTCAGAATGAAAATATTTAGCAAAAATGAAAATGCTCAAGTGCCAGCCGGATGCCGTCCGCGCTGGCATTTGCCGTTACATAGGAGGCTTTTTCAAAAAGGGATGCGGGAGAAGCGTTTCCCATGACAACGCTGTTCTGCAGGCAGGAGAGCATGGGTAAATCGTTGTTGCTGTCTCCGAAAGCATAGGCAGCGTCCCTTGTAAGTCCGTAGTATTGCAGGACAAATGCAATGCCGGTTGCTTTAGAATAACCGATGGGTACAAATTCTCGAAAGGTTCCGCCGCGGTCGATGCAGGAAAAGTATTGGTCGCTTACTTCCCGAAAAAGCGTGAGCTGCCGGGGAGCTTCGTACCAGATGACAAATTTGTCACTGAAAAAATTGGGGTTCTCCAAATCCTCCGGCATCGCATAATTTCTGTCAAGAAAGGCTTGATACTGCCGGATTGCGTCAGGATGTCTTAAGGGGCGGGAGGTGTCAAAGCATACCTCTTTGCGGGACTCAAATAAAATGTCTACATTGGCTTTTCTTGCCTGCTCTAAAATACGCATAATGACGGAGTGGGTCTGGGGCCCATACAGAACATCCCTGCCGTCGCAGTAAATATTGGTGCCGCAGCCGCAAATATAACCATCAAAGCCGATGCGTCTGAAACGCTCTTCCACATTCTGAAAACAGCGTCCGGTGTTAATGAACATCAAATTTCCGTTTTCTCTGGACTTTCGGATTGCATGGATTGCGCTTTCGGGTATGGAACCGTCAAGCTCTGAGGTAAGTGTGCCGTCAATGTCAAAAAATGCGATTTTTCTCATATTCGTATTCCTTTCCTGCTTAAGTGAAAACGAAGAACTGAACAGAATCATTATAAAGCGGTGTTCCTACATTGTCAAAAAAGTTTTTGGAAAAAATTTTTTTTCATAGTATCCAATTGCCGATATGTGTGGTATAATGTTTCTAACGAGCATTTTATCTTGCAATTATTCGGATTTGCTCTAAAAATTACAATAATTTCATCTGCAGATTGCGTAATGATACAGAAAAAACTGCATTATTATGGAAAATCCTGCGGCATGCATAGAAAGGGAAAAGATGGATACGAAAATATTACTGGAAAACGGCACCAACGAATTAGAAGTTTTGGAGTTCACCCTTGATGACAATTCTTACGGCATTAACGTAGCCAAGATTAAAGAAATTATCAGCTACTCGCCGGTGACACCGATACCCAATGCCCACCCCAGCATAGAAGGTATCTTTATGCCGCGAGACACAATGATTACGGCGATTGACTTAAAGAACTGTCTGCAAAGGGGAGTTTCCGAAGCAGGAGGACTGTTTATTGTAACCAATTTTAATAAGCTGGATATTGCTTTTCATGTAGATACGGTAGTCGGAATTCATCGTTTTTCATGGACAGAGATTATCAAGCCGGACAGTACGATATCTTCTGACAGCACAGCCTCAGGTATTGTCAAGATGGGTGATAAGCTGATTATCATTCTTGATTTTGAAAGAATTGTATCGGATATCAATCCGGAAACAGGGCTTCGGTTTGAGCAGATTGCGGAGCTGGGTGAGCGTGAAAGATGCGATGTTCCTATTTTGATTGCGGAGGATTCACCCTTCTTAAATCGTCTGATTGTGGAGGCTCTGCACAAGTCGGGTTATGCAAATCTGATACATACGGCGAACGGGCAGGAAGCATACGATATTATTACAGACTTCAAGAGACAGGGTACTTTATCAGAGCATGTGCAATGTGTCATTACGGATATTGAGATGCCGATGATGGATGGACACCGTTTGACAAAGCTTATCAAATCTGACGAAGAGACAAAGAATATTCCCGTGGTAATTTTCTCTTCTCTGGTAAATGATGAAATGCGTGTCAAAGGTGAGCAGCTTGGTGCAAGCGCACAGCTTTCAAAACCCGAAATAGGAGAACTGGTTGGTGTTCTGGACAATTTGCTGATAAAAAAATAAATGCTGCAAAGTAGTAAAGGCCGGGATATTCCCGGTCTTTCGTTGCTTAAAAATAAGGATGGGATATGGAGCGTTCGGAATTAGTAGAAATGCTCGACGCTGCCGAAATGATACTGGTCGGCGTCGGGGAAGATTTTGAAGAAAAGGATGCTTTGCTTCAGGAAGAAAACTACTGTAAGGCATGTGCCGATATTGCGGCTGCCGGTGTAGAATGGGTGATGCCTTATGTCAACCGTTTTTTTCTGGAAAAGAATCAAAAATTAAAAACAGCACTGCATACGCTCGGTGTTCTTTTGGATAAAAGAAATTATTTTGTGGTTTCAGCCTGTATGAATGGAATGACTGCAGGGGCAGGGCTTTTGCCGGACAGGATTGCAGAGCCTTGCGGCTCTTATACAAAGCTGCAGTGCAGCAGGGGATGCACCGGAAGCCTCCAACAAACAGGAAATGAACTTCTGAGGGAAATCGGACAGTGTATACAGGGAGAAAAAGAGTGGAAGGCGCTGAAAGTGTCGGTATGTGATACATGTAAAGCGCCGATGATTTTCAACAGTCTGTATGCAGAGCATTATAATGAGGAAGGATACCTTGGGCACTGGGAGAAATACACAAAATGGCTGCAGGGTACGATGGGAAAAAAGCTTTGTATTCTGGAATTGGGAGCAGGATTGATGTTTGCGGGCATTCTGCGTTTCCGATTTGAAAAAATAGCGGCGCTGAATCAAAAGGCAAATATTATCAGGGTTCATAGAAGCCTGTATCAAATGCCCAATGATATTTCAGACAGAGGTAAATCAATTTCACAAAATGCTGTAGATTTTATGGCGGAAATGATAGTTTTATGATAGACTATTTTGTGTAAATCATAAGAAAGGGGCATTTTTATGGGCTCTAATGAAGAATATCTGGATAACTTATTAAAATCAATGGATGGTGACAGCGGTTCGCAGGGAGCGAATGGTGCGGATGAGATGGATGATGAAGACATCGATGCCCTTTTTGCCGCGGCTGAAAGAATATTGAACGGGGAGCTTGCGGAGGATGGGGCAGCGGGAGCAGGCGCATATAGGGCCGAGAATGCCCCAGAGGACTCTGCAAAGGAGCTGGAGGCGGAACTTGAAGCAGAGCCTGGTGAGGAAGAAGAGCCTGTGTCTTTCAAAGAGGAAGAGCAGGAGACATATCAGACAGTGGAAAGCACGAAGGATATGTCACAGGAAGAGATAGAAGCGCTTTTGGCAAGCACAGCAAGTCAGGAAGAAGCGGCGGAAGACGTGCCGGAAAATATATCTGAGGATGCAGCGCAGGATGACTTAATGGAGCTTCTGGGCGGTCTGGATACCAATGAAGATTTAAATGCCATAGGTGATTTGCTGGAGGCAGCGGACAGTGGAGAACTGCCCGTTGATGATGCAGCGTCTCCCGCGGAGGAAGAAGACACTTTTTCTTCAGATACTGCATTTTCAGCAGATGTGGAGGAGGAAGCGACAGCGGCAGCAGAGAACGGCGGGAAAAAGGAAAAGAAAAAGCGCAAGCCTAAAAAAGAAAAGAAAGTAAAGGAAAAAAGAGAGAAAAAGAAAAAAGCGGAAAGTGCGGATGCCGAAGGCGGCATGACAGAAGAAACGGAGAAAAAGAAAGGACTTTTGTCAAAACTGTTTACGGCGCTCACTGAAGAAGAAAGTAATGTCTCCGATGAAAATCAGGCAATTATGCAGGAATTGGAAGAGGAGGACCAGAAAGAAGCAGGTAAAAAGAAAAAGCTGAAAAAAGGGAAAAAGCCGGCCGGTGGAAAGAAAGGAAAAGGCGAAGAAGACGAGGACGAAGAGGAGGGCGGAAAGGGCAAAAAGAAAGGAAAGCCCAAAAAGG
>CAMWUP010000264.1 GCA_947177465.1 uncultured Lachnospiraceae bacterium | reverse complement strand
TGCCGGAACCGTTCCGTCCCACCAGAGCCATCTTTTCCCCGATTTTCCATTTCAGGTTAATGTTTTTTAACACATACTCCTCCGACGCCGGATACCGGAAACTGACATTGTGAAACGCAAATTCATATTCGTTGTCGTCCCGCTTCTCTGTAGGCAGACTGCCGGCATATTTTTCATCCGGAATATCCAAAAATTCATAAATCAGTTTGAGCGGGAACATACAGTTATCAAGCTTCGTGAGGCTCTCAATCGTCATATTAAAACCCTGCTGTATGCGGTAAAAGCTCTGCACATCCTTTACCAGCGCGCCGGCTGAAACAGCTCCCGCCACCGCCTTTCCCGTGACAAAGCCATATATCAGCACAGAGCGCACCACATCACAAATTTCGTCCAGAAGCTGCTGCCGCCTAATCACCTTATCCTTGCGCAGTTTGCTTGTATGCCACTTGTCAAACAGCTCGTCAGAGCGCCGCAGCACAAATTTTTTGTTGCCATATATGTGTATGTCCTTGACCGCCTGATACTCGCTGAAATAATTGTCCAAAAGGTAGTTACGCACCCTGTCGGGTCTTACGGTGTCATCGGACAGTTCGATGTTTTCTTCCTTGATAATGCTTTTGCTGCACATGGTATTCTGCATAATAAGAATTGCCGCCACTGCAGCAAGCAGCAGATAGTTGACGACTGCCATCCCCCCTGTCTTTACGCCTGCGCCATACAGTTCCCATGTAACCGCAAGCGCTGCTGTAACGTAGGCAATTCCCTTTGCCGCCGCGCCCATTTTGTTTACAATTTCGCAGTACACGCCAAAGCTTTCATACCTGTCGTAGTTGATGGCAAAGGTCTTAATCCTGTCATAGTGGCGGTGTATCTCAGGATTTTCTATTTTAACATAGTCCATGCTTAGGATTTTTTCATTCAGCATAACGTCAATACCGCTTGTCAGCCTATACACTCTTGCATACGTAAGCTTCGGCTTTATACTGTACCCGGGAATATTCAAAACAAAGGAAATTGCCACGCCGATCAGGATGACTCTCAGGATATAATCAAAGCTCTTTCCCGACGCAAAAGCATCTATAACCATACCCGACATTATGATTGGTACAAAGTCTATGACTGCCTCCGTCGCGGAAATCAGTATCTGGGTCGCAAGAAAGCCCGGTGACAGACGCCTGATATCCCGCAAGGCACGTGCCAGAAGCTTTCTCTTTTGTGAAAAGGTAAGCTTTTCTACCTGACTGCTCTCACTCATAACACACCTCACTTTCTCCAAAGGTTTCGGCATAAGCCTCCTTTTGCCTGTAATAGCGGCTCTGCACCTCATAATTTTTTGCATATTCGCCGCCGGCAGCAAGCAGCTCGCTATGGGTGCCGCACTCTGCAATGCTGCCGTTTTTTAAGTAAAATATCCTGTCGCAGAACTGGGTTGACGCAAGCCTGTGGGAAATAAAGATTGATATTTTTCCCTTAGCAAACCGCGCGTACTCCTGATACATGTTCTGCTCCGCAATCGGGTCAAGCGCCGCTGTAGGTTCGTCTAAAAGCAAAACGCCTGCACCATAGGTCTGCTGCTTGTAAAGGGCTCTGGCAAGCGCAAGCTTCTGCAGCTCTCCGCCCGAAAAATCAGTCGCATCATCGTAAACCGACTTGACCAGATAAGTATCGATTCCGTTGGGAAGCGCTTCTATTTTCTCTGCAATCCCCGAATGTTCTATCGCATAGCGCAGACTTTTCATATCCGCGCTTCCTCTCATCACAATATTCTCTGTTATGGTGGTGGGCATAACATGAATATCCTGAAAAACAGTGGCGTAGAGTTTAAAAAGCTCATCCCTGTTATATTCATCTATAGAATGTTCTCCGATATAAATTTCCCCTCCCGTGCGCCTGTACATGCCGCAGAGCAGCTTGACTATCGTGGTTTTTCCCGCACCGTTATTTCCCACAATCGCTATTTTTTCACCCTGTCTTATGGTAAAGCTCAGATTGTGAATCGTATCCTCCTCAGCGCCGCCATAGCGGTAGCATACATTTTCAAAACGTATGTCAAAATCGCCTTCGGGAAGTCCTGCCCCCTCTTTTCTGTTGGATTTGTCCTCCACTTCCAGAAATTCCCTGTACCACGACACATTTGCCGTAATCCAGCCGGTGGATGCGATATGGTCCATCATACGATAAAAAGCATAAGAGACCATTCCCACAGAGCTGAAATATAAGATAAAATCACCTGGTCCCATATTTCCCTTCGCCAGATTCCATACAATGAAGCCGTACGCTGCAAGGTCTCTGACCGACACGGCAAATAACTGAAGAAAACCATTCAGTCCTTCTTCTTTTCCCTGCCTTTTGTACCAGAACAGCCTCGCATCCAGAAATTTGCGCGCCATCTGCCCAATCCAGTCCTTCATGCCATAAAGCCTGATATCCTTTGCATTTGTAAAATCCGACGATTTGCGCTTAATGTACTCCAGCTTTATCTCCGTATCCAGCCAATTCTTTATATGCCGGTTATACCATGTAATTTTGTATTTTACAATATAATAATAGGCGATTGTCGGTACAAGAATAATCAGAATAAGCCAAGGTGAAAGCATGCAAATCAAGGTACTGTAGCCCGCAAGAGAAATGACAAGACCGATGGTTTCCTGTATCCTATAATAAAATTCCAACAGATAATGAATCGACTTCCTTGCGCCCTCAAGCAAAATCTTGGTTGATGGTTTTTCCAAATTCTCATAGTCCGTATCGAGCTGCTTTTCATACAGCTTCCGCACAAAAGTATACCTGCATTTGCGGAGCCTGGTTTCACACACTCTTGCATGCAGACTCCCGTAAATAAGCTTTAGGACAAGAATTGCCGCAATGATTGCCGACATTACTGTTAGCAGCCGTATTCTCGTCTCATCCGCGAAAGCAAAATCCACCACATATTTATTAAAAACCGTCCACAATAAGTCAACGCCGTAAAACGCCCCTGCGCTCACTGCCATCAGCGGAATCAGCCACTTGTCACTCTGCCAGCTAAACCGCGCCATATATTTCAGACAGTCCCATGTGGAATATTTGAATATCTCGTTGAACTCGTCATCAAAATAATAACCACCTTCTGTTTTCTTTTTCATCGTACTGTCCTGATTCCTTTCCCGTGTTTTTACCATAAGATTTCTCAATGACCTAATCCCTATTATACGCAAAAAAACCGCCCACACAAATTTTTTGCATGAACGGTTCTTATTTGGCACCAGCGGTTTCTCCGCTGTCTGCAATCGGAAAGGTCAGCTCAGTAGCAAAAACACCTGTCTCGCTCTGGCGGTTCACAAAACCCTTGTATTTATTCGCAATACGGTCAATTCGAAACAATCCGCAGCCATATGCATCACCCTCCCGCTTGGTGGACAGATAACCCGTGCCTCTCTTTTTCATTTCCCCTGCTGCATTTTGGATGGACAAATAAAACTGTCCCTTAATAACGCCGATAAACACCCTGATAAAACGCTCCTCCTCAGGAATCCGCGCGCAGCTTTCTACCGCATTATCGAGCAGATTGCCGAGTACGGCGCAGAGCTCCACATCGCTCATGGGCAGGTTTTTCGGTATATTTGCCTTAACACTGATACGCACCTGCAGCTCCTTCGCCGCATAGAGCTTCGCATTCAGCACCGCGTCCGCCATCACATTGCCGGTCTTGATTACGGTATCGACCGTAATCAAATCTCTGGCAAGCTCGTCCATATAGGCGTCCAATTCACTATAATTGTTCGCGGCAAGCAGTATTTTCATGTTTTGGATGTGATTGCGGTAATCATGCCGCCAGCCCCGCATCTGCCTGTACATGTTTTCTGTTTCCGTCATCTGCTTCTCAATAAGACTGCTCTGAAAATTGGCACTCCGCCTGTCAATGATATAATAAATTAATTTTCTGATTCCCCACACGGCAGCCGCAGCTATCGCCACGATTGCCACAATGGTCCCTATTATCAAAAGCAGCTTCATGGTTCAAACCCTCCGTCCGGGGAAGTGTAATAT
>CAMWUP010000263.1 GCA_947177465.1 uncultured Lachnospiraceae bacterium | reverse complement strand
CTGTACAGGACAGAAAATAATGTTTATGCTTATCAAAGAGACAGGCTGACAATACTGGACTTAACAGGAGAAGAAGTGAAAACGATATATGCAGAGGGAATCATCGTGAGCATCTGCGAGGCGCGGGGAGGAAATGTTGTTCTTGCCGTTGAAGACGGAAATGGTTATGGGGTTGTGTTGAAAACACTGGATATAGAGAAAGGCACATTGTCAGGCGACTGTGTGCTGTCCGACTGCGATATCATAGCGGCAGGAATGGAACAGGAAATTCTGGTAATAGATAGGGAGGGCGCCTATGATATTGATATGGAAAGCGGGGAGAAAAGCTGGTATATGAGATGGCATAACACCTCATATTCTCCGGAAGGAGACAGGTTTTGGTATGCAGCGCGAATGGGGACAGATGGCCGCCTGGAGCGGCTGGAGAGTAAAGATGAAGATTTGTATAAAGTGGAATTAAGAAAAATAGACCCTGTGGAAATGGGAAAAACCATTCTTACTTTTAGAACGGCATATGCTCTTCCTTCTTTAAAGAAGCTTGTGGCAAGGTTTAATAAGGAAAACAAGGAATATCATGTATTAGTGCAGGAGAGTGGCGACGAGTATGTTTGGGATTTTCAAACGCGTAACGATATGGAGCTTGCAACAGGGAGCGGGGCGGATTTGATTGCTGAGGATGCGGTGACAGATATGAGGGCGCTTGCAGAAAAAGGAGGACTGGAAAATCTGGAGCCTTATCTGACACAGGATGGAATTGACAGGGACAGTTATCATAGAGAGACTTTCCAAAATCAAGGCATGGAGAATGGAATATACAGTGCAGGATATGAAATGTATATTTCAAATATGTATATAAAAGAGGGATTTGTGGACGGCAACGGGCAAGCGGATATCCAAACATTTTTGGACAATTTGGAAAATTATGACCGTCAGGCAATCTTTAAGGCAGAAATGAATTGTGCTTCGGTGGATATTCTGCACTATTTTTTGGAAATGTCAGATAATTTATACGGCATGGTGGACTGGGAAGGAAAGACCTGTAATTTCAGCGGAGAACTGTGGGAGCAGATGTTGCGGGTTGCGAAGCAGTATGGATTGACAGAGAGAAACACGAGCTGGGAAGAGATTACGGACTGGGGAGGGGTACAGAGCTTTGCGTGGATGGGAATAAACGAACGGCATGCAAAAGAAAATCACATGGTACTGGTTGGCTATCCTTCAGAAAATGGTATGGTACACAAACTGGCGCTAAGTTCTGTTGCCATCAACGCTTCTTCCGCACATAAGGATGGTGCGTGGCAGTTCATTCGTTTTTTGCTGGAGGAAGAGAGCCAGAAGCTGCTGGCAACGGAAAATATGGATATACCGGTGCATGAGGGTGTGCTGCGGGAGAGCGTGCGTGAATATCTGGAGGAATATAATACGCTTACATACACACAGGGCGGCGGGATGGTTATCAGACCGGAGATTCCCGATGGGACCGAGGAAAAGTTTTGGGAGTGTTTGGAGAATGCAAAGTCTGAGCCTTATCGGACGGCGCAGGTCGTCAGTATTATCGAGGAGGAAGCGGCGCTTTACTTTACAGGGGATAAAAGTATAGAGGAAGTCAGCAGTATCATAGAAAACAGAGTGGGGCTTTATTTGGCGGAAATGAAGTAATGGCGGGAATGTGCGCTGTAACAGTCCGTCGGCAGAAAGACCTGCTGACGGAACAGCCCTCTGCTGTTTATGTTTGAGAATGGGAAAGCACAGCCTGTCGGCGGAACTCTGAAGGAGATATGCCGTAGTGCTTTTTAAACTGCAGGTAAAATGCCTGCCGGTTGGAAAAGCCAATCATGTTGTCAATTTCATGAATGGGAATATGGGGCTGTGCGAGCAGCTCTTCGGCAGCCGAAAGGCGGCAGGCGGTGACACTCTCCCAAAGTGTTGCGCCTGTCGCTTTTTTGTAGATTCGCTCCAGATAGGTGGCGTTAAGTCCGATGTGAGCGGCAACCTGTTCGTTGTTTTTGATGAGATAAAAGGACTCTTTGATATAGTTTTTTGCCTTTTCCACATAATACTGTGTGGAGGATTTTGGGGTCAGGGGAAGCCTTGTAAGCTCGCAGAGCAGATGGTAGCAAAGGCTTGTCATGTAAAAGTCGTCCTTTCGTCCTTCAAACTCATGGTAAAGTCGCAGCATATCCCCGCGCAGACTGCGGGCGTCAGGAAATACAAGCGCATGGTTCAGAGACACAAGCATGCGGCAGATATCGAGGGAGTGGTTGAGCATATCAAGCAGCCCCGGAAAGGATGCGGTTTTTTTTTCCGTATCAACAGATAAAGAAAAACCCAGTACGGTGCAGGGGTGTTCGTGATTAAACCTGATTTTATGGGGGATGGAGGAATCCAGCAGAATCAGATTTTTCTGGGTCAGCCGGTACTCTGTGCCGTCTATTTCGTAGATGCAGCTTCCCTCTTCGATATAGTTACATTCCCACAGACCATGGCTGTGGATGTCCATTGTGTAATATTTCCAGTTTCCGTTCATATACGCCATATCGGCGCGGAGCGGAAGATTTGGCATTTTTTCAAATAACATGGCGTTTCTTCTCCCTTTTTTACAGAGTAGCATGAAATGTTAAAAATCACAACTATAGATTTAGAAAGCTGTAAAGAAAAAGTATAGAAAAATAGGGGAGAAGCAGTTACAATATTGACTGTATATGGTGATACATAACGAGATTCACATAGCAGCATATGAAGAATAGAAGCGTGCATCGGCGTGCTTTGCAGTCAGGAAAGGCGGGAAATTTTATGGCAATTACGTATCATGAAAAAAACAGGAGTTTTAAGCTGGATACCAAGGGAAATTCCTATGTCATCGGCATTGTGGACGAGGAAAATTTTGTCGGTCATGCGTATTACGGACCGAGGCTTTTGGATGATGACGTCAACTATCTGTTAAAAACGGGGGAGGCGCCCTTTACACCGGAGAAAAACAGCCGTGACAGGCTGTCCTTTTTAGATTGTTTTCCGCAGGAATATCCGACGGGCGGCGTTGGGGACTTCAGGGAGAGCGCGGTTATGGTGCGTGATAACGGCGGACACAGGGCGCTTGCGCTGACGCTCTCGGATTACCGGATTTACAAGGGCAAGGAACCTCTTGCGGGACTGCCTGCCACATGGGGGAGCGCGGAGGATACGGAAACACTGGAGCTTACGCTGGTTGATAAAGCATTGGGGATAAAAGCGGTTTTGTCCTACAGTATTTTTGAGGGCATTGACGCTGTGGCGAGGAGTGTCAGGCTGGTAAACGATGGGGAAGCGCCTGTGACGATAGAGCGGGTTATGTCTGCTTCCATCGATATGGACAACCGCGAATACGATAAAATTATACTGCATGGTTCCTGGGCGCGGGAGCGTCATATCAACAGGACGCCTGTAAGCTATGGCGTGCAGAGCACTTCCTCCCTGCGCGGGGAGAGCGGGCATCAGCAGCAGCCCTTTATGGCGCTATTGGAAAAAAGCGCCACACAGGATGCAGGGGAGGTTTACGGAATCAATCTGATTTATTCTGGCAACTGTATGACGCTTGCAGACAGGGGGCAGTTTGACAATGTCCGCCTGATGACGGGTATCAATCCCGAGGGATTCGCATGGAAGCTAAATGCAGGGGAGTCGTTTCAGGCGCCCGAGGCGGTGCTGGTTTACTCGGCGGAGGGGCTTGGCGGCATGAGCCGTGCTTTTCACGATTTATACCGGAGTCACCTGATACGTGGGGAATACAGGGATAAAAAACGTCCCATTCTGATTAACAACTGGGAGGCAACTTATTTTGATTTTAACGAGGAAAAGCTGCTTGCCATTGCAAAGGAAGCTTCGGCGCTCGGCATTGAAATGCTGGTAATGGATGACGGCTGGTTTGGCAACCGCTTTGACGATAACCGCGCATTGGGAGACTGGGAGGTCAACGAGGAAAAACTAAAGGGCGGTTTGAAATATCTGGTGGACGAGGTCAATAAGCTGGGTATGAAATTCGGTATCTGGTTTGAGC
>CAMWUP010000262.1 GCA_947177465.1 uncultured Lachnospiraceae bacterium | reverse complement strand
TTATTTCCTACTCAAAGGAAGCCCTTCTGAAAGCACATAAGGATATTGAGGCTTTTGCTGAAAGTGAAGGGTTGACGGCACATGCAAATTCTATTAAAGTAAGATTTGAAAGAAATGAGGATTCTTATGGCGCGCAGCAGTGAAATAACACGGAAAACAAAGGAAACAGACATTACCTTAGGTCTTGTACTGGAGGGGGAAGGAAACGGAGCGGTAAATACCGGAATTGGCTTTTTTGATCATATGCTGGAAGGCTTTGCCAGACACGGGCTGTTTGACTTAAAGCTTAAGGTGAAGGGAGACCTTCAGGTTGACGTGCACCATACAGTGGAGGATACCGGTATTGTACTCGGCAGTGCCATCAAGGAAGCCGCAGGCGGCAAGAAAGGCATCAAGAGATATGGTTCCTGTATTCTACCCATGGACGACGCATTATGCCTGTGCGCCATAGACCTTTGCGGCAGACCTTATTTCAGTTATGAATGTGCGTTTACCACGGAGCGTATCGGGGAGATGGATACGGAGCTGTTTCGGGAGTTTTTTTATGCCGTATCCTACAGCGCGGGCATGAACCTGCACTTAAAGATGCTTTCCGGCATAAATAATCATCATATGGCAGAAGCTATGTTCAAGGCATTTGCCAAGGCGCTGGACGAGGCGCTATGCTTTGACGGGCGGATTAAAGACGTTTTAAGTACAAAAGGAAGTCTGTAGCGCACACCTGCGTTACAAAAGAAAAATGCTTTTAACCAAAGCGGACATGGGGTATATTTATGAATACAAAGAAGTTTACAGCATGTATTTACCTGTACCATGCACATGCAGTAACAAATTTCAAGGACATGACTATCGTAGACACGGATCCTGTGCGTTTGGCGGCATATTACAGCGAGCATAATGTGGACGGGCTCATTGTCTTTGATATGTCAGAAAACGATGCAGAGCACGAAGAAGCATTGCATATCATAAAGGAAATCTGCGGCTGTGTGGGAGCGGAAGTGTACGGTGCAGGCAATGTGCACCGGATGGAGGATATTAAGAAGCTTCTTTACGCAGGCTGCAAAAAGGCGGTGCTCAACTATGACCAGCCGGATAATATTGCCATCACCGAAGAGGTTTCCTTAAAATTCGGCAAGGATAAAATTATCGCGGCATACAATGATTATCACGTGATAGAAGCACACAAGGAGCTTGTTGAAAGGTATGTATCCTGTCTTTTGCTGATGAATGCACATATGATACGGGAGACGGCGGACATTACTGCATTGCCACTGATTGTACAAATTAACCAGCTTGCTTTAAACAAGCTGCTGGAATTTCTTTCTTATGATAATGTGGCAGGCATTACAGGCAATACCATCAACTGTAATGTAAAAGACCTTTTGGCGCTTAAGGATTTATGTAAAGAAAACGGCATCAGGGTTGAACAGCTTGAAGCCGCCTATAGCTGGGCGGATTTTAAGACAAATGAAGCGGGTCTTGTTCCGGTTGTCGTACAGGATTATGTCACTTCTGAAGTATTGATGGTCGCGTACATGAATGAAGATGCCTATAAAAATACGCTTCGAACCGGAAAAATGACTTATTACAGCCGGAGCAGGCAGGAATTGTGGCTGAAAGGCGCCACAAGCGGACATTACCAGTATGTCAAGGAGCTGACGGCAGACTGCGATATGGATACCATACTTGCAAGAGTATCCCAGATAGGAGCGGCGTGCCACACTGGTGCAAAGTCTTGTTTCTTTCATGAGGTTGTGAAAAAGGAGGAAGACGAAAGGATAAATCCCCTTAAGGTTTTTGAAGAAGTATTCGCCGTGATTCAGGACAGGCGCATAAATCCTAAGGAAGGGTCTTATACCAATTATCTTTTTGACAAGGGTATCGACAAAATATTGAAAAAGCTGGGAGAAGAGGCCACGGAGATTGTGATTGCGGCAAAAAATCCGAACGCCAATGAAATAAAATATGAGATTGCTGATTTTCTCTATCATATGATGGTACTTATGGCGGAAAAAGAAGTAACGTGGGAAGAAATTACGGAAGAACTGGCAAAACGCTGAAAAGTCCGCATATCTGTCCGGCTTGTATCATACAATTTAAAAATGGAATCCGAAAACAGGCAAGAGGTTGACATAATAATATTATGTATACTTCTTGCTTTTCCACTTCATTTTGCTCTTATTTATGAAAAATTGCAGATGAAAGGATTGCTGGCTATGAGTGATGTGACGGCCGAAAGACGGTTGGAGTTAATCCGTAATATCAGGGAGGAAAATCAGAAAAACAGAATGAGCATGAAAAACAGGGAGCATATTTTATATGGGAAAGAATATGAAACAGCACCCATGCGGGATACAGGAGAAATGCCGGCCGCACCTGCTCATGGCTCTTCACTGATACTGCGGATAATTATTGCGGCAGTATTACTTTCCCTGTTCATTATTATGGATTACCTGCAGGCAGACTGGCTGCCTGTAGACATGGAAACGATAAACGACAGTCTGAAAGAAAATTACACGGTAAATATAATTGATTTTATGGATAAATCACGTATACTTTAGACAGTGAAAACAGCCCTGCGGCGGAATGAGAGGACATATGAATAAACTGGCGCTGTCAGATGACATTTTAATGAAGGTAGAAAAGCCGGCAAGATACATTGGCGGGGAAGTCAATGCGGTGATTAAGAATAAAGATGAGGTAGATATGCGGATTGCTATGTGCTTTCCGGACGTATATGAAATCGGAATGTCCCATTTAGGGATTCAGATTTTATATGATATGTTTAACAGGCTTGACGGCGTATGGTGCGAGAGAGTCTATTCTCCGTGGGTGGATTTGGACGCTGTTATGCGAAAGGAAAAGATTCCTTTGTTTGCGCTGGAATCACAGGAGCCGGTCAAAAATTTTGACTGGCTGGGCATCACCCTGCAATATGAAATGTGCTATACAAATATTTTGCAGATTCTGGATTTATCGGGGATTCCGCTTTTGGCAAAGGACAGAGGAGAAGATATGCCGATTGTAATAGGCGGCGGTCCCTGCGCCTACAATCCCGAACCAATAGCCGACTTTTTTGATTTATTTTATATCGGCGAAGGTGAAACCCAATACGAAAAATTGATTTCCCTTTACCGTATATGTCGGCAGGACAAGCTTGGCAGAAAGGAATTTTTAAGGCGCGCCGCTCAAATTTCAGGCATCTATGTGCCGATGTTCTATGAGGCTGCTTACCATGAGGACGGTACCATCGCTTCCTTTGCCCCCACAGAAGAAAACATTCCCTCTGTTATTGTAAAAGAAATAGAGAAAGAAGTATCCTCCACCTATTATCCGAAAAAGCCGCTGGTTCCCTTCATGCGTGTTACACAGGACAGGGTAGTGCTGGAAATTATGCGCGGCTGTATCAGAGGCTGCCGTTTTTGTCAGGCAGGACAGATTTACCGGCCTGTGCGTGAACGCAGTCTGGAAATGTTAAAGGAATATGCCGTTGCCATGTTAAAGAATACAGGTCAGGAGGAAATATCTTTAAGCTCACTCAGCTCAAGCGACTATAAGAAATTACCTGAACTGATTGACTTTCTGATTGAAGACTGCAGTAAAAATCATGTCAATATTTCTCTACCCTCCCTTAGAATTGACGCTTTTTCCTTAGATGTGATGCAAAAGGTGCAGGATGTGAAAAAGACAAGCCTTACATTTGCGCCGGAAGCCGGAAGCCAGCGCTTAAGAAACGTTATTAACAAGGGACTGACGGAAGAAGATATTTTAAATGGGGCTGCACTTGCCTTTGAAGGCGGATGGACAAGGGTAAAGCTGTACTTTATGCTGGGGCTTCCCACAGAAACAGAAGAGGATATCAGAGGCATTGCGGAGTTATCCAATAAAATTGCGGCTACTTTTTTTGAGACAGTCCCTAAAGACAAACGTGTCAATGGCAAGGTTCAAATTGTGACAAGTACATCATTTTTTATCCCCAAGCCCTTTACCCCCTTCCAGTGGGCAAGACAGTGTACCAAGGATGAATATATTGATAAGGCGTATCT
>CAMWUP010000261.1 GCA_947177465.1 uncultured Lachnospiraceae bacterium | reverse complement strand
GTCTGTGAGGTGGTGTTGGAAAAGGAGAAAAGGGATACCTTTAAGGAGCTGCTTCTTGAGATAGAAGACAAAATAAAAAAGGAGCTTGCTTCCAAGGATAAGGATTTTCAGATAACGGCGGTATTTACGGGGGAGGCGCATACCGTCTGTGCGGACGAGAAAAGTACGAAGCAGGCGGCAGCTTTTCTTGCGGCGCTGCCAAACGGCGTACAGGCGATGAGCGCGGATGTGGAAGGACTTGTGGAGACTTCGCTGAATCTGGGCATGGTGTCTTATACTGCAGGAAGTAAGGAGCTTCGCTGCACCTTTTCTCTCAGAAGTTGTATTGAGAGCGCAAAGCAGGCGCTTATGGAGAAGGTGGAGGCAGTCACTCTGCTGGCAGGCGGAAGCTGTGATGTTTCGGGAGATTACCCGGGATGGGCGTATCGGGTTCATTCTCCGCTTCGGGATAAAATGGTGGCGCTTTACGAGGAAATGTACGGGGAAAAGCCACGTCTGGAAGCGATTCACGCGGGCTTGGAATGTGGAATCCTTGCGGCGAAGCTTAAAGACCTTGACTGTATTTCCTTCGGTCCTGATATGGAAAATATCCATACCACGGAAGAAACTCTGTCCGTATCCTCTGTGGCGCGGGTATGGGATTATCTGGTGAGGCTTCTGGCACAAAAAAATATTTAAATAAAAATTGTGATAAGGTCTTGATTTTATTCCCGCGACACGGTATAATAACATTCGTGTTACGGGGTGTGGCTCAGTTTGGTTAGAGCGCTGTCTTAGGGAGGCAGAGGCCGCAAGTTCGAATCTTGTCACTCCGATAGAAAAAGCTTAGAGATTTCTAGGCTTTTTCTTTTTCGTGCTGCAAAGCAGCCGGATTCATTACCGAAAGGAGAGCCAGAGTCATGCGGAAAAAAATTTTGACAGGCGTTTTGTCTTTCCTGCTGCTGTCTGCCTGCAGCGCAACAAACGGAGGAGCACCGCAGATTTCAAGACCGGCAGACCTTGTAGAATCTGTCGGCGGTGCAGGCAGCGGAACGTCGCAGGATGAAAGCAAAGACGGCGGAGCAGAAACGCCGACACCTGCCACAGAGGAAGGGAATCATACTTATAAAGAAATTTATGCGCAGGCGGTCACGGAAAATACAGATTCAGGGAAGGTGTTTTCTCTGATTTATCTGGACAATGACGACATACCGGAAATGGTAGTCTGCGACAGGGGCAATAACAGTTATTCCATTTACACAGTAAAGGATGACGCCATATTCTGTATGGTGGATTCCAAGACGGCAGTGGAACTGTCTTATTTTGAGCGGACCGGTATCCTGTGTGAGTTTGCAAGCTGGAACGGAGGGGGCGATGAAGGGGGCTACGGGCAATATTACTATCAGGCAGTAAAGGATGGGACGCTTACAGATGCCGCAACGCCCATATTAAATGATTCTTATAATGCTGTTTACAACGAAGAGAATATCTATACCGGAGAGGGAATTACCAACTATTATTATATGGGGCAGGAGACGGATGAAGCGGCATATAAAGAATTGCAAAGCAGTCTTGGAATTACGTCGGACGGCAGCAGACTTTGCTCAGAAAACGCGGTTGGAAGAGAAGAAATGCTTACAGCTTTAAGTCAATAGGAGCGCCGTCCTCTGACATATGAATTTCCCGTGGAAAAGAGGAAGATTTCTTTTCACCGGAAAGGCTTGCAGGGGAAGGGAATATTAGACATATGGTTGAACAGGTGAAGGATTATGGAGAAGGTATCACAGAAGAAAAACAGGGAGAAAAAAGCGGCTTCCCATACGCCGCAGTGTTCTGTTTCCAGAAAATGCGGCGGCTGTAAGGGTTTTGGGCTGTCCTACAATCAGCAGCTTCAGAAGAAAGCAAAGGTGCTGGAGGAGCAGTGCGGGCAGTTTGGAAAATTCGAGCCGATTGCCGGTATGAAGAATCCCTATCATTATAGAAACAAGGTGCACGCCGTGTTTGGAGAGGACAGGCGGCACAATATTATATCGGGCATTTATGAGGAGGGCACGCACAGAATTGTGCCGGTGGACAGTTGTTTACTGGAAGACCAAAAGGCGGATGAGATTATCGTGTCCCTCCGCAATCTATTAAAATCCTTTAAAATTCGTCCCTATAATGAGGATACGGGATACGGCCTGTTTCGGCATGTGCTAATCAGGACCGGACATGCCACAGGCGAAATTATGGTGGTGCTTGTGCTGGTATCGCCGATTCTGCCATCCAAAAATAACTTTGTGAAGGCATTGTTGAAGCAGCATCCCGAAATTACCACGATTGTGCTGAATGTAAACAGTAAGGATACCAGCATGATTCTGGGAGAGAGGGAAACCGTGCTGTATGGCAAGGGATATATTGAAGATATTCTGCTGGGAAAGACTTTTCGCATTTCTTCCCGTTCTTTTTATCAGGTTAATCCGGTGCAGACGGAGAAGCTGTATCAGAAGGCAGTCGAGTATGCAGCTTTAAGCGGCAGGGAAACCGTACTGGATGCATATTGTGGGACAGGGACAATCGGTCTTATTGCGAGCGGCAGCGCGAAAGAGGTTATCGGCGTGGAGCTGAATTCCGCCGCTGTAAAGGACGCCAGAATCAACGCAAAGCAGAATCATGTCTCCAATATTATGTTTTATGAGAAGGATGCGGGAGAGTTTATAGAGCAGATGGCGGAGCAGCAGGCGGCGGTGGACGTGGTATTTATGGACCCGCCCCGCGCAGGCAGCACGGAGGTGTTTATGGACTCCCTTGTCATGTTAAAGCCCAAAAGGATTGTGTATGTTTCCTGCAATCCGGAAACGCTGGCGCGTGATTTGCGTTATCTGAAGCGCAAGGGCTACCGCATGGTAAAAGGGGCGGGTGTGGATATGTTTCCGTGGACTTCGAGTATAGAGGCAGTGGTGTTACTTACTCCGCAAAAGCGTTAAAAGACAAAGTGCAGGGATGAAAGGCTGTTGCAAATGAAAATAGTAAAGATAATATGGTATTGTTTTTTAGGATTTTTGTCGGCAATTATTATATTTATACTGCTGTGCGCTTTTAATCCGAAGCTTACAAATTCCGTGGCGGCTTTCCTGTATCCGGACAGTACAGGGGAAAATGTGTCAGGAGGGCAGTCATCAGGAGGACAGCCTGCAGGTGGGCAATCATCAGGCGGACAGTCTGTCAACCTTCAGCCATCAGGCGGACAGACCGCAGGCGGACAGGGCAATGAGGGAAGCGCCTCTTTGCCGGCTGGGACAGAGAGCGGTCTTTCCTCAACCTATACGCCGCCGGCGCAGACGAATATTGTCATACCGGAAAATGTTTCGGGCAGAAACGGGTATCAGCCGGTACAGGAAGATAATACGCAGATTGCGGATACGGAAGCGGACGCGCTGCGGCAGCAGATTGGGACGGGAGAAACCGGAGAGGGACTGACCTTTGACTCCTTATACTATCCGTATTATGCCATGCTGAATGAGAACGGACAGAGCCTGTACCGCCAGATATATGCCAACGCGCTCAGTCTGAACGGTGTTTTTGCTCCGGCGCAGGATATCTCCGTGGATGAAATCAGAAATGTATTCGCGGCGGTTTACAATGACCATCCTGAGCTTTTCTGGCTTGACACGGCATATGCCTGCAAATATATCATGAACGGACAGTGTGTGGAAATTGATTTGCAGTTTAACCGCACCGCACAGAATCTGGACAGTGCCAAAGCGGAATTTGAGCAAAGAGCGGCAGTGATTGTAAACGGGGCGCAGAGTCTTGGCAGCGAATATGATAAGGAAAAATATGTGCATGATATGCTGCTTGCGCAGGTGGAATACAGTCTTTCTGCGGAGATGAATCAAAGCGCATACAGCGCGCTGGTAAACGGAAGAACGGTGTGCGCCGGTTATGCCAGAGCCTTTCAGTATCTGATGCAGCAGCTTAATGTTCCTTGTTATTACTGCACCGGCTATGCAGGGGAGAACCATGCCTGGAATATTATTCTGCTGACCGACGGTTATTAAAATGTAGATACAACCTGGGACCACAACGGTG
>CAMWUP010000260.1 GCA_947177465.1 uncultured Lachnospiraceae bacterium | reverse complement strand
CAAAGCCTGCAATAATTCCCTGGTCTACATAGAATTTACCGTCATGTACCTTATCCTTTAAGGAAAACTCCACCGCGCCGTCAAGACTCACCAGCGCGCGCTTCTCCGTTTCATCCAGAATGTCCAGCAGATTGCTGTTCAGTTCTTCAATGGTGTAGGTATTGCTGGGGTGGAAGGGCATGGCAATCATCGGTCTGATTTTGGACAAATCCACCAGAATCATACCATCGTAATAAGCCACCTCGCCCGGGGTAAGCTCCTTATACGCTTCCTTCCTGCCATGAATCTCATAAAACTCTTCGATTGCAGAATCCGTCTGCCAGATGGAAGAAAGACAAGTGGTCTCCGTCGTCATCACGTCGATGCCGATACGGAAATCTGCGCTCAAGGAAGCAACGCCGGGTCCCATAAACTCCATCACCTTATTTTTAACATAGCCGTTTTTAAACACGGCGCCGATAATCGCCAGCGCAACGTCCTGCGGACCCACGCCCTTTACCGGCTCTCCCGTGAGATAAACGCCCACTACGCCTGGCATATTGATGTCATAGGTCTGATTTAAAAGCTGCTTTACCAGCTCCGGTCCGCCCTCGCCCATCGCCATAGTGCCCAGCGCACCGTACCGCGTATGGGAATCCGAGCCCAGAATCATGCTGCCGCCGCCTGCAAGCATTTCCCTTGCAAACTGATGGATAACAGCCTGATGAGGCGGAACATAGACTCCGCCGTACTTTTTTGCACAGGTAAGTCCAAACATGTGGTCATCTTCATTGATGGTGCCGCCCACAGCGCAAAGGGAATTGTGGCAGTTGGTCAGCACATAAGGAACCGGAAATTTGGTCAGCCCCGACGCACGCGCCGTCTGGATAATGCCTACAAAGGTGATGTCATGACTTGTCAGCTTGTCAAATTTAATCTTCAGCTTGTCCATGCTGCCGGAGGTATTGTGGCTCTCCAAAATGCCGTAGGCGATGGTCTGCTTTGCCGCTTCCTCCTTTTCTATCCGTTTACCGGTTTTATTTTCAATGGCTGCCGCCGCCTCCTGTGTGTCCTCGATAATCTGCGTACCGCCCACAAGATAAGCGCCGCCCTGTAATAACTGAATCATGTTTTTCCTCCTACTCTCAATCTTCGTTTTCATTATAAAGGAAAGCCCCCGCTTATGCAACGGGAACTTACCTAAGGAAGTGCTGAGCAAATCAGCGTTTCCCTATGGCAAGGCTTCACCAGAAAGATTTCCGCCGGATAAATCTCCAAACACCTGCTCCCAGATTTCCTGACAGTACGCCGGACTGAACTTTCTGTCCCGCTTTATGGTAAAGCTGTCCGCCGCCATTTCGTCGGTAAACTGCTCCATCGGATAGACGAGCACCGTCCTTCTGTCTGCAGAAAAATACGTCACCAAAGGCTCCGCGCCGTATTCCTTGATATATACCTCGCCCTCCCCGTTGCGGGAAAGAGTCACTGTCGCCATCGCGCCGAGCATCCGTGTGCCAATGTCGCTGTCTTCGCCGGCCGTCGCATTGACATAGTTGCCCAGCGAATAGTACACAAGCATCTCATTGCCATCTTCATCACGAAGCATTTCCACCGGCTCGATAACATGGGGATGCGTGCCGATGACCAAATCCACGCCACATTCCATAAAAAACGCTGCCCAGTCGCGCTGGTTCTGCGTCTCCTTCAGCACATATTCCGTTCCCCAATGGGGACAGAGCACCACAAAATCCGCCATTTCCTTTGCCCGCGACACATCCGCCGCAATCCGCTCCCTGTTCAGCAAATTGACGGCATAGGGCATACCTGCCGGAAAAGGAAGCCCGTTGGTTCCATAGGTATAATTTAAGATGGCTATTTTTATGCCTTCCTGCTCGCAGACATAGATTTCTTCCTGTGCCTCCGCGCTCCCATAAATACCGACCACTGCAATATCAGGATAGTTCTCCTCCCAGAAAGAAAGGCAGTTTTCTATCCCTTCCCGCCCCCTGTCAAGGCTGTGATTTGTCGCATGAAGAATCACGTCAAAGCCCGCATTGACCAGCGCGTCTCCCACTTCATAATAAGTATTGAATCTGGGATAACCGGAAATACCAAGCTCCGGCCCGCCCAGAATAACCTCCTGATTGACAATGGCAATGTCCGCTGCCTCTATCATATCTTTTGTATAGGCAAAAAGGTGGTCAAAATTACGACTGCCATCCGCCATCCTGCCGCTGTTGTTGACCGGCATATGCATCAGAATATCGCCAACCATTACAAGGGTTACCTCGGGCGTGACAAGTACCTTTATTTCCTCCTTCACAGAAAGCATCTCTGCTTTTGCCCTGCTTACCTGCTCGTCGGCCAATGGCAGGGCAGAAACCGCCATTTCTGTTAAAAGCCCAATGCCGCGCGCCTCCGTGACGGAAGCTCCTGCCACAACTGCCCCTTCCTTTCCGCAGCCTGTAAGAAGCAGTGTCAACGCCAGAACCGCTGTAATTCCTTTTTTCCATTTGAATAGCATATCCATCCTCCATGCCGAAACATTTTTGTGTTTTCACCGTATAGAAAACACATCATAAAGATAACCGCCACAGTACAAAACCGGGCGGTTATCTCGCTTTTCACTATTTTCTCAGCAATGCCTTCTCCGAAAGCACTACCTTATCCAAATGCCAGATATCGTCCACATACTCCTGAATGGTTCTGTCGGAGGTAAACTTGCCGGAGCTCGCCATATTTAAAATAGCGCTCCTTGCCCATCCCGCTTCGTTCCGGTATGCCGCTTCCACCTTTTTCTGTGCTTCCGCGTAGGACCTGAAATCCTTTAAAATAAAGTAAGTATCCGCCTTGGAAGTGCTCTGGGTGTTGAGCAGGGAATTGTAGAGCGTTCTGAACAATTCCGTATCTCCGGGCGCATAAGTACCGTTGATTAACTGCATCAGCACCTTGCGGATATCCTGGTCGTTGTTGAAAATTTCCATGGGGTTATAGCCGCCATAATTTTCATAATGGATAACCTCATCAGAGGACAAGCCAAAGATAAAGGCATTTTCCTCGCCGACCTCTTCCACAATTTCCACGTTAGCGCCGTCCATGGTGCCAAGGGTAAGCGCGCCGTTCAACATAAATTTCATATTGCCGGTACCGGAAGCCTCCTTGCTCGCAGTGGAAATCTGCTCAGAAACATCCGCAGCCGCAAAAATCATCTCTGCATTGGAAACACGATAATTTTCAATAAATACTACCTTCATCTTGCCGCCGATGGAAGCGTCGTTATTTACCACGTCCGCAACCGCATTAATCAGCTTGATGGTCAGCTTGGCATTGCGATAGCCTGCTGCCGCCTTTGCACCGAAGATAAAGGTGCGGGGATAGAAGTCCATATCCGGATGCTCCTTCAATTCGTTGTACAGATACATCACGTGCAGGATATTTAAGAGCTGTCTCTTATACTCATGCAGACGCTTTACCTGTACGTCAAAGATGGAGCGGGGGTTTACCTCCACGCCGTTGTGCTCTAAGATATACTGCGCAAGGCGTACCTTGTTGCGGTATTTGATATTCATAAACTCCTGCTGTGCCTTCTTGTCGTCAGCATAAATCTTCATCTTGGCAATCTGCGGCAAATCAGTAATCCATTCGGAGCCGATATGTTCTGTTACCCAGTCCGCAAGGAGCGGATTGCCGTGAAGCAGAAATCTTCTCTGGGTAATACCGTTGGTCTTGTTGTTGAACTTCTGCGGCATCATTTCGTAGAAGTCTTTTAATTCCTGATTCTTTAAAATCTCTGTGTGCAGCCTTGCCACGCCGTTTACGGAATAGCCCGCTACAATGGCGAGATGCGCCATATGAACCTGTCCGTTGTAGACAATCGCCATCTTGTTGATTTTGTCCTGATTGCCCGGATACATCGCCGCAACCTGATTGACAAAGCGGCGGTTGATTTCCTCCACAATCTGGTAGATGCGGGGAAGCAGACGGGAGAACAGCTCAATCGGCCATTTTTCCAACGCTTCTGCCATAATGGTATGGTTGGTATACGCACAGGTTTTGGTGGTTACCTCCCACGCCTCG
>CAMWUP010000259.1 GCA_947177465.1 uncultured Lachnospiraceae bacterium | reverse complement strand
GTGTTCCGGCTTAAATAGTGTGTCTAACTATGACGAATGGTTAGACTTTGAGGGGAGATTTGAATGTCTTGGTTGGACTCCGTCTGCTACATATCTTGGTATTCGTATTTCCGATAGTAGACTTATTGGAATGATCGATTTGAGACACAAGCTTTCTGGTTTTTTGCTGAAATATAATGGTCAAATTGGCTACAGCGTTCGACCATCGGAGCGCAAAAAAGGTTATGCCAGTCAGATGTTGTTACTTGTACTAAAAAAGGCTGAAAACTTTGGTTATAAAAAAGTTCTTGTGTGTTGCAACAAGGCAAATGCTCAATCCGCCAGAGTGATACAAAAGTGCGGCGGTGCGCTTGAAAATGAAGTGGTTCACGAGTTCAGTCCGCCCAACAGACCTGACATTATACAACGGTACTGGATTGAAACAGATTGCAATTATTGAAAATTTGATACCATTACAAATCCCGATTTGTTTAAATAACCATTACCACCATCACAACTGCATAAGTAACACAGCGTCAGAGCGTATAGAAACCACTGATATGATACCCCCTTGAGTAGACAAGGTACATAACCAAAATCTATTTAAGGGGGATTTTTATGTCTAAGTTTGTCAATCTTTGTCGAACTTTGTTGTATTTGTCTTTTCAATATGATAAATTATGTAACAGGGGAAAATTGGAAAAATATGGAAATAAGGTGATGGCGGATGACAAGGGAGTATGAAAACAGGGATGTATACACGGCGCTTCAAGAGCGTCTGAAGCTGATATTTGAGGAATTTGACAACATTTATATCTCTTTTTCGGGAGGGAAGGACAGCGGTCTGCTTCTCAATCTGGTTATGGATTACCGGCGGGAGCATTTTCCGGACAAAAAAATCGGTGTTTTCCATCAGGATTTTGAGGCGCAGTACACGGTGACGACAGAATATATTGAGCGAACCTTCGAGCGTATCAAGAGCGAGGTAGAGCCTTACTGGGTCTGTCTGCCCATGGCGACCAGAACTGCGCTCAGCAGCTATGAAATGTACTGGTATCCCTGGGACGATACGAAAAAGGAGTGCTGGGTAAGAGATATGCCCCAGAAGGATTATGTGATTCATCTGGGCAATAATCCGATTTCCACGTACCGTTACCGTATGCATCAGGAGGATTTGGCAAAGCAGTTCGGACGCTGGTACAAGATGTCACATGGTGATGAAAAGACCGTATGCCTTTTGGGGATACGTGCGGAGGAATCGCTGCAGAGATACAGCGGTTTTTTAAATAAAAAATATGGATATAACGGGGAGTGCTGGATTAGCAGGCAGTTTAAAGATGTGTGGTGTGCTTCTCCGCTGTATGACTGGGCGTTAAGCGATGTCTGGCATGCAAACTATCATTTTAATTATGATTACAACCGGCTGTATGATTTGTATTACATGGCGGGTCTGACTGCTTCGCAGATGCGCGTGGCTTCGCCCTTTAATGATTATTCCAAGGACTCCTTAAATCTGTACCGCGTGATAGACCCCGAGATATGGGTCAGGCTTGTCGGGAGAGTGAAAGGCGCAAATTTCGGAAGCATATACGGTAAATCGAAAGCGATGGGCTATCGCAATGTGACGCTGCCGGAGGGACATACATGGGAATCCTACACAAGATTTCTGCTGGATACCCTGCCGCCCCGTCTGCGGAACAATTACATCAAAAAATTTAATACTTCGATAGAGTTCTGGCACAAAACGGGAGGCGGTCTGGATGAGGATACCATCCGTGAGCTGATAGCGCATGGTTATCAGATAAAGAGAAACGGGGTTTCCAATTATACGCTGAACAAAAAATCCCGTATTGTATTTGTAGGCAAAATTCCCGACGACACGGACGATATTAAATCGACAAAGGACATTCCGAGTTGGAAGAGAATGTGCTACTGTATTCTGAAAAATGACCATATCTGCAGGTTTATGGGGTTTGGGCTGACCAAGCAGCAGCAGAACCGCATTGATATGATACGGCGAAAATATAAGAGTATAGAAGAGGTGGAGTATGGCGTCTAAAAGTCCTGTTTATAATGTGATTCCGGTACCAATTGAAAAGATAAAGGCAAATAATTACAATCCCAATTCCATAGCGCCGCCGGAAATGAAGCTTTTGTATGAGAGTATTAAGGCGGATGGCTACACCATGCCGATTGTCTGCTACTATGTGAAGGCACAGGATATTTATATCATTGTAGACGGTTTTCACCGATACCGCATTATGCTGGAAAATCCTGATATTTATGAAAGAGAGGGCGGCAGACTTCCGGTTTCCGTAATCGACAAGCCGATAGACCAGAGGATGGCAAGTACAATCAGGCATAACAGGGCAAGGGGAAGTCATGATGTGGAGTTGATGAGCAATATTGTGAAAGAGCTGCACGAGCTTGGACGTTCAGACGCGTGGATTTCCAAACATCTGGGTATGGATAAGGATGAAATTCTGAGGCTGAAGCAGATTACCGGACTTGCAGCGTTGTTTAAGGACGTGCAATTCGGAAAAGCATGGAAGCCGGTGGAGGAAGAGTAACGCGGCCTGCTGCAGAAAGAAGTACAGACATACCGGAAGTGATGAAAAAACAGGAACATCCTTGATTAGAACGGAGGGAAATGTTATACTTATATAAGCAATGTCCAAACAAGGATGTGTGACAGATATAGAAGAGCTATAAAATCTGTAAAGCGAGGGATATGTCGTGAAGGAAAAAGCAAATAAAGTATTAGTGGCGAGTCTGGCATGTGTATTATTCTTGTGCATGTGTGTTTTTATTGGAATAACGGCATTTATGAGCAGCAAGAGTGAAGGGGCAATCAGTGACATTGGCGATATTTATATGTCTGAGATGAACAAACAAATGCAGCAGAAGTTTGATTCTGTTATTATGCTGCGTATATCACAAATACAGGGAATTATGCGGCGTACTCCGGCGGAGGAATGTGTATATGGGGAAGAGATGCTGGCGGAACTGGAGACAAGCGCCAGTGTCAGGAACTTTTCCTTTTTGGGAATTTATGCAGAGGATGGAGACTGTGAGGTGATCTGCGGCTCCCCGGTGGAAATTGTTGATGAGGAGGCTTTCTGGAGTTCTTTAGCGGAAAGCGGCGACTGTGTAACCAACGGCGTTTCGGAGGAGGGCGAAAGGCTGCTTCTTTTGGGATGTGCTGCATACTATCCCATGAAGGGGGAAAAGACGAGTATTGCATTGGTGGCTGGAATTCCCATGAGTTATCTGGAGGAGGTGCTGGTTCTGGATGGGGATGAGGCGCTGATGTATTCCCATATTATCCACAGGGACGGCAGCTTTGTAGTCAGGAGCGGCGAGGCGTACAGGGACAGCTATTTTGAGCGTATCAAAGAGGAGTTTCAGGAATACGGAGACAAGACGGCGGAGCAGTATGTGCTGGAGATGCAGGCTGCAATAGCAAACAATGAGAATTATTCAGGAGTTGTTCAGGTGAATGGAGAGAGCAGGCATATGTACTGCTCGCCGTTGGAAAATACCCAGTGGTATCTGGTAAGTGTTATGCCGAACGGGATACTGGACAGCGCGATTGCGAATTTGGGCAATCAGCGTTCGCTTACCATGCTGCTTTCCTGCGGCGTGGTGCTGGCTGGAATCATCTTTATGTTTATTCTGTATTACCGTGCTTCGAGAAAGCAGATGGCAGCGCTTAAGCTTGCGGAGAATGAGGCAAACAGGGCAAATAAGGCAAAGAGCGAATTCCTTTCCAATATGAGTCATGATATCCGCACGCCCATGAACGGCATCGTAGGCATGACGGCGATTGCCATGACCAACATGGAGGACACTCAGAAGGTTCAGGAGTGCCTGCGGAAAATTGCCTTGTCAAGCAAGCATTTGCTCGGGCTGATTAATGATGTACTGGATATGTCAAAGATAGAGAGCGGCAAACTGTCGCTCAACATGGATAAGTTATCTCTGCGCGATACGATGGAAAGTATTGTCAATATTGTGCAGCCGCAGATTAAGTCGAAAAACCAGCATTTTGATATTTTTATACAAAAAATTGAGTGTGAGGATGTGTAC
>CAMWUP010000258.1 GCA_947177465.1 uncultured Lachnospiraceae bacterium | reverse complement strand
GGAACAGGCAGAGAAGGGAGATTCCAGTATTGTAATTGTGGAGACAGGGTTCTGAAAAGATTATGCAGAAAGCGAAAAAGCGTAGAAACTATTTTTGGATTTGTGTGCCTGTGGTTATCGTATTTATGGCGGGTGTATTGTGGAAGGGCTTTGCCGGTGAAAAAGGCGGGAAGCTGCTTTTTGCGGTAACAGTCAGGACGGCAGAATACACAGGGCAGGGCGTGGTGTACCGGCAGCAGGGAGATAAGTTTTATATTGTCACTGCCGGACACGTGCTGGGCGGTCTTTCAGAGGAAAGCTGCTATGTAGAATATGACGGGGAAGAGTGGGAGGCAGACGTGCTTTACCGTTCGGAAACCGCGGACCTGGCTTTTTTGGAGCTGTCTGCAGACTGCAGGGAAGCAGAGCTGCAGGCAGTTCCTGTTTCACGGGAGCATTTTGATGCGCTGGCGGAGGGAGAGCGTCTGTGGGCGGCGGCATATTCCGGCGGTTCTGTGGAGAGAATAGAAGGAGAATTGCTTTATTTCTGGGTTTATCTGGAGGATTTTTCCTTAAATATGATGCTTGCCAAAATGGACTGCCGCGCCGGTATGTCAGGCTGCGCCATTTTAGAGGAAAACGGGTACTTTACAGGGATTTTGTGCGGCGTAAGCGAGACGGGCGAGGCGGCAATCCTGCCCTATTCCATTATAGAATCAGAGTGGATTCTGATGGTGGAGAGAGGGATTCTTAAATGATGATAAAATTGTATCGGCTTTCTTGACATTCTTTGGAAATTGTTTCACAATATGATATGAAAAAAGCACACTTAGGTGTGCGTAGAAAAGGAGATTTGTATGACAAAAATAGATATTTTTTCCGGTTTTCTGGGAGCCGGAAAGACAACCTTAATCAAAAAGCTGCTAAAGGAAGCGCTGGCAGATTCCAAGGTGGTGCTGATTGAAAATGAATTTGGCGAAATTGGCATCGACGGCGGTTTTTTAAAGGAAGCAGGCATTGAAATCAAAGAGATGAACTCCGGCTGCATCTGCTGTTCACTGGTGGGGGATTTCGGCACCTCCCTGAAAGAAGTGCTTACGACCTACGCGCCGGAGCGCATACTGATAGAGCCGTCAGGGGTCGGCAAGCTTTCCGACGTCATGAAAGCGGTGGAAAATGTCGCCGCAGATACCGAGGTGGAGGTAAACAGCGCTGTTGCAGTGGTGGACGCTGCAAAATGCAAGATGTATATCAAGAATTTTGGTGAATTTTTCTGTAACCAGATTGCCTATGCAGGAACGATCGTCTTAAGCAGGACGGCAGGCATGAGTCAGGAGAAGCTGGAAAAATGTGTGGAAATGATTCGTGAGTACAACAGTCAGGCGACCATTATTACAACGCCGTGGGAGGAGCTGCAGGGCGAAGATATTCTAAAGACCATTGAGGGCGCTGATAAGCTGGAGGCGATGATGGCGGCGCTTTTAGAGGAGGAGCACGCGCACCATCACCATGGGCACGACGAGGAGCACCATCATGAGCATCACCACGAAGACGGCGGGGAGTGTAGTCACGAGCATCACCATGAAGACAGTGGGGAGTGCTGCCACGGGCACCACCATGAGGATGATGAGAAATGTCATCATGAGCACCATCACGACCACGACGGAGAGTGCCACCACGAGCATCACCACGACCATGAGGAAGCGTGTCATCACGAGCATCATCACGACCATGAGGGGGAGCATCACCATGAGCACGGCGAGGACTGCACCTGCGGCTGTCATGACCATGAGCACCATCATCACCATGCGGACGAGGTATTTACAAGCTGGGGAAAGGAAACGCCCACCATCTATACGGCTGAGAGGATAGAGGCGATTTTAAAGGAGCTTGACGGCGGCGAATATGGCATGGTGCTTCGTGCGAAGGGCATGGTTCCCGCAGAAGACGGTACATGGATTTACTTTGATTATGTGCCTGAAGAGAGCGATATCCGGACAGGAAAGCCGCAGGTAACAGGAAAGCTGTGCGTCATCGGTTCCGGGCTTTCAGAAGAAAAGCTGGAAGCGCTGTTTGAAAAGAAGGCATAAACAAATAAAGCTGCGCAAATTATGTGCGGCGGCGTGGGGAATGAAAGGAAATAAGGGAAATGAAAGCTGTTTATATGATTAACGGTTTTTTGGAAAGCGGCAAAACAGAGTTTATCACATATACGCTTGCGCAGCCGTACTTCCAGACCAAAGGGACAACGCTTCTGCTGCTTTGTGAGGAGGGCGAAGTGGAATATGACGACGACCTGTTGAAAAAGAGCCGGACAGTGGTGGAGTTGATTGAGAAGGAAGAGGATTTCAATCCAAGTCACCTTTTGGAGCTGGAAAAAAAATATAAGCCGGAGAGAATTATTGTAGAGTACAACGGTATGTGGAATTTTAAAAACATGAAGCTGCCGTGGCACTGGAAAATAGAACAGCAGATTACAACAATAGATGGTTCAACTTTCCAGACCTATTATACCAACATGCGCTCGCTTCTGGCGGAAATGATACGCAATTCCGAAATGATTATCATGAACCGCTGCGACGGAATTCAGGATTTAAGCAGCTATAAGCGGAACCTCAAGGCTGTGAATCCCCGCGCTGACATTATCTTTGAGGATGCCAACGGTGAGATTACGGAAATCATGGAGGAGGATTTGCCCTATGATTTGAAGCAGGAGGTTTTACAGCTTGACGATTACGGATATGGTATCTGGTATCTGGACAGCATGGACCATTTGGAGAGATATATCGGAAAAAAAGTAGAGTTTACTGCTATGGTTTTGAAGCCGGAGGATTTTCCGAAAGGCTATTTTGTGCCGGGGCGTATGGCAATGACCTGCTGTGCGGACGATATGGCATTTTTAGGTTATCCCTGTGAGTATGCAGCAGCGGATTCGCTTGCACAGAAGGAATGGGTAAAGGTAAAGGCGAATGTTTCAAAGGAATACAGGGAAGAATATCAAGGAGAGGGACCGGTTCTGCATGCAGTCAGCGTGGAAAAAACAAAAGCGCCGAAAAATGCAGTGATAAGCTTTACTTAGCAGACACGGGGGATTGATATGAACACATTTTTACTGGCTTTGGAGGGAACAGGCTTTGCATGGCTTATGACCTCACTGGGCGCGGCCGGCGTCTTTTTTTTCCGGAAAGAAATGAAAGAGGCTGTGCATAAGTCTTTTTTGGGCTTTGCGGCGGGTGTTATGATTGCGGCAGGGGTCTGGTCCCTGCTGATACCTGCGATAGAGCAGGCAGAGGAGAACGGACAGAGCGGATGGGTGCCTGCGGCGGGCGGTTTTTTACTCGGCGCGGCATTTTTGCTTGTGATGGATAAGCTCATTCCCCATTTGCATCTGGGAGAAAAAGAAGCGGAGGGACCGAAGACCTCACTTCATAGGACGACTCTTATGGTGTTTGCCGTGACGCTGCACAATATTCCGGAGGGTATGGCGATGGGGCTGGCTTTTGCCAACGCACAGTTAAACGGCGGCTCTGGTGCAGATTATGCTGCTGCTTTTGCACTGGCTCTTGGAATCGGGATTCAGAACTTTCCCGAGGGTGCGGCAATTTCGCTGCCGTTAAAGAAGGAGGGAACGACTTCCTTTAAGGCGTTTTGGGCGGGCTGTCTGTCCGGCGTGGTGGAGCCCCTGTTCGGCGTGCTGACGGTTCTACTTGCCTCGATGCTGGTTCCCTATATGCCGTGGCTTCTGTCCTTTGCGGCAGGCGCCATGTTCTATGTGGTGGTGGAGGAGCTGATACCGGAGGCGCATTTGGGAGAACATTCCCATGTCGGCACATTGGGCGTGCTCGCCGGTTTTTTACTGATGATGATACTTGACGTTGCGTTGGGATAATGGTATGTCACTTAACTTAGAAAAGGAACAGCTGCAATTACAGAGGCGGTTAAAGGATTTGGCGGACAAGTCTTACCGGCAGAATATCTTTACCTTCAGCGGTTTTTTGGGGATGGCGGAGCTGGAGCTCTATTACAAAATGGAAAGGGAACTGGATTTTGCCGCGCCTGCACTGTTTGGCGGAGACGAAGGTGCGGAGCGGAAG
>CAMWUP010000257.1 GCA_947177465.1 uncultured Lachnospiraceae bacterium | reverse complement strand
TTTCTTGTCATACCAACAGATTTTAACATGGCAAATTCTCTGCTCCTAAGTTCCATATTGGTGGTAACGGTATTGAAAATATTGGTGATGCCAATCAGGGCAATCACCGTGATGAAGCCATAAAGGAATATGGATATCAGCAAAAACAAGGACTGTGATTTCCGATACTCTTCCACCACATTTAGGATACTGAATTTACCAAACCCCAATTCCTCACTGATTGCCGCGCTCAGACTGTCTGGGTCCTCACATTGTATATATACACGTGCGCTTTTTTCAAAATAGTCGGTATGCTTTAACATCCAGTCATCACTTACAATTAATGCTCCGATGCCATAATTATCTCCCATTGGCGCCCTATCTGTCTGTACTGCAATTTCAAAACTAATCTCTTCCTCATCTATGTCTTTCCCTGTTATGACATCCCCCGGATGATAGTCAAAACTGCTGCCCTCCATATACTTTGTTCTGCCATCTTCATATTGGTATTTTTCATAATAAGAAAATAAAATTGCCCTTTCTCCTATCTCATCCGGAGACAGTCCGAGCTCCCTTACATAATTCTCGTAAGCAGTCCTGCCGAGCGTGATGACCGAAATGCTCAGCATAGCTTCACCACTGGCAGCATCCGGCGTTAATATCTTCTGCAGATACTCTTCACTAAACTTTACGTCCCCCTGCCGCACGTTAAAGGAATACATATGCTTTCTAATAGTAACTTTTTCAATGCCCTCCATCTCTGCTATCCTCTGTGCCTGTGCATAATGGTCATCATCATACAAGTAGACGCAAAGCTGATAGTTATAGTCATCGTAAAGAACAGACGAACCCGCAAATCCCAGTCGGAGAGTTGCGCTTAATCCAATGAATATCGCCACACTCACCACAATGGACAGTACGGTCGTGCGGTACTTTCTTCTCGCTCTCCTAAGATTTTGAAACGCAATGACACCGCCAATTCCAAATAGTTTCTGAATCAGCTTCGGCGCCTGTCTTTCCCGCTTTCTCACCTTCACCTCTGTATCAGAACGGATTGCACTGATTGGCGTTATCTTCCCCGCTCTTCTTGCCGCCTTTCCCGCGGACAAAAATACCACCAGCGCCGACAGCACAGCCCCAACTGCCATGGCGGGATACGACATAGCATAAACCAACTCGATACCCATGGCGGATACCAGCAGCGAGCTTGTCATCTTAATCACTACTACCGTCGCCAGAACACCGCTCAAAATCCCCAAAGGAATACCAACCATGCCAAAAAACAATGCCTCATAATAAACCATCCGCCTGCACTGCTTTTTTGTTGCGCCGACAGAAGAAAGCATACCAATCAGACGCAGTTTTTCTGCCATGGATATCATAAAGCTGTTTCGGATACAGAATACAGCCGCCACAATAATAATGAAGCAGGCAAGTGCCGCCATCGCATAGAGCGCGCTCATTGTATAATTGGAAAAGAGAAACAATTCCCATTTCAACAGCCAGTTATTGATCTGCAGACTGCCGGCCACTTTGGTCATCTCCTCCCACTCCTCTTCACTTACCCTGCCTCCCAATTCATAGAAGCGGTGATACAGTTCTTCTGAAATGCCGAGCAGCCCTGCCGTTACCTTCTCTCTGTTACGCAAAGCTGCTGCAGTATACGTCGCATAAATATCAACCTCATCAAAAGCACTCATGTCTGTCAGAAATGTCACAGCCGTGTAGCCGGGCGCCCAGCGATCCTCTATGCTGGGACGTGCCGCCAGACCGACCACCGTATATTCCTTTTTCTCCTCCGGGCAAAAAACTTCCTCCTCATACTGATAGGGGGAACTTTGCTGAAGTCTGCCGCCCTCTCTATCAGAACGATAGCCCACCTCAAGCTCCAAAACATCTCCCACTCCTATTTTCACCCCGCCGTTACTCCATGTATGCCTTGAAATCAGGATTTCGCTGTCATTTTCTGGAAAACGCCCCTCAATCAGTTGCAAGGAAGCCGCCTCCATACTTGCTTCATTCATGGCACATACATACAGATACGGCTTATCCGGATTTCGACTTCCCTCCAAAATCGCATAGCCTATTTCTGAAACATATCCCAGACTCTCTATATTGCGATTGTTCTCAAAATACTTCAGATTTTCTCTGTCGACTCCTAAAAACGCATAGTGAAAAGCGCCATTTTCCTCTTTTTCATAGGCAATTAAACTGGCACGAAAGCTTTTCAACATGCCGGCAACAGCAGTAATCAGTGCTGTCGCCAATATAATGCCGATAATCGTCACCACCGTACGCTTGCGGTTTTCTTTCAGTGCCCGAAAGGTAATTTTTTTCATCACATCCATAGCGTTACCTTCCCCTCCTGTCATCTGAAAGCTTTCCGTCCTCCATGACAAGCACACGGTCCGCCTGTTTTGCAATTTCTATATTATGGGTAATCATCAGAATCGTTTGTCTGTATTTCTGATTGGAAAGCTTTAGAAGCTCCACAATCTCATCGCTTGCCTTCGAATCCAGATTTCCCGTAGGCTCGTCAGCCAATAGAACTGCCGGACGATTCACTAAGGCTCTTCCGATTGCCACTCTCTGCTGTTGTCCGCCGGAAAGCTGATTCGGCAGGTGCCCAAGCCTTTTACTAAGCCCCAGTATATCGGCAAGCTCCCGCACAAACTCTTTATCAGGCACCTTTCCATCCAGCTCGCAGGGAAGCGTCATATTTTCCTCCACATTCAAAACCGGAATCAGATTGTAAAACTGATAAATCAATCCGACCTGCCTCCTGCGAAATATCGCAAGCTTATCATCACTCATTTTATAAATATCTTCATTTTCAATCAACACACGCCCTGAGGTCGGTCTGTCCACTCCGCCCAGCATATGCAGGAGTGTAGATTTTCCACTGCCTGAGCTGCCTACAACCGCCACAAATTCTCCCTGGTCTACTGAAATACTTACGCCATCCACCGCTACAACCCTGTTTTCTCCGCTACCATATATCTTGCTTAAACACTCTGTTTTTAATAATTCCATATATCACCATGTCCTTTCCTTAAGCTTTACGTTTTTACTATACAAAGACAAAATGACATTTCCGTGACATTTTATATTTTTAAAAACTTAATTTGAAACAAGGTTCCCTGCTCTTTTGTTTCCACTGTCAAATACCCCTGCTGTCTTTCAATAATTTCCTTCGCCAGTGACAGTCCTATTCCCACGCTGTCTTCCTTTGCGTATCTGCTGCGGTAAAACCGCTCGAAAATATGTTTCTGCTCCTCTTCCTCCACGCCTTCCCCGAAATCTCTGATACCAATCGCGGTATAAACTGCATTATCCTTTACCGAAATGACAATCTCAGAATCTGCAAAGCTATGCTCTATCGCATTTTTTACTATATTGGTTACCGCCTCTGTAAGCCACCTGCAATCGCCGGAAAGGACAGCGTCCTCCTGTCCCTCCTTTTTTATCCTGACATGTTTTCTTTCCGCCGCAGGTTTTAAATTCTCAGTAACCGTTGTAAGCAGAGCCTCCACATTCACCTGCTTTTTTTCAAATTCTACCACGCCGGCATCCAGCCGTGACAGCTTTAACAGCGCTGCCACAAGCCAGTTTATATTTTCAAGTTGTCTTGTGATTTCCGCTAAAAAACGACGCCTTGTCTGTTCTTCCATATCACTGCTTTCCGAAAGATTGTCCAATAGCACCATCACAGATGTCAGCGGCGTTTTAAGCTGGTGGGAAATATCTGCCAGAGAATTTGCCAGCGCATTTTTCTGACGATTCTGCAGTTCTGCACTTTCTTTCAGCATAACCGTAACCTTATATAGCTCATTTTTTAAAACGCTTAGGTCATCCTCCTTATTTTCTGCAATATCCAAAACATAATTTCCCTGCTCTATTTCTCGCACATACTCCTTTAATTGTTCGATTTGTGCCCTTCGCCCCGAAAAATACCGCCAAAAAATAGCAGCAACGCCAATACAGGCCGCACACACAATTCCATTCAGACAGACAAGTAATTTCAACCTTACCGACTTGTCCGCTGCAAGTGTAAAGTCTCCCGCAAAAATACCGTAACGCTCCAAAAGACCCCTCCCTATCGTATACCCATCTGCCT
>CAMWUP010000256.1 GCA_947177465.1 uncultured Lachnospiraceae bacterium | reverse complement strand
CCCTGCGAAAAACGCGGAGGATACCGGAATTATACTTTGCTCGGACAGACCTGACCCCAAAACCATAGAGTGCTAATTTTCATATAACCTTTGTATGTGTTCTCTGATAAAGTCATAGCTCTTCTCTGACTCAAAAAGTCGGCGCAAAGCGTAAGAAGCCTTCACATAAAGGAGGCTTTCTTCCTTTGTATAAGTGCCCGTGTCCCATAGCTGTTCCATATCCCAGCCTATATCATACAGGGCTGCACTCGCAACAGCGCCTCTGCCCGCTCCCAGTCCCATACGAATCACCTCTTCTGAAGCCGCTATCGCTTCCTTATACTTCCCTGCATTACCCAAAAGGTCTCCCAGACTCAACATCGTGACTTCATAACCTGCCACATAAGAAGCCAACGGAAAAGGCTTTTTTTCATACTGTCGCTTAAGTATCTCCAATAACGCAATACCTTCTTCCCGCCTGCCATCTCTGTCATAAGAATCTGCAAGATGATTTATCGTACGTATCTCCTGTAAACTAAAATTCCATTCTGCCAATTTTTCCAAACTAACCTGTGGCACAGTAAGAAAAAGTGCCTCCTCCTGCAGCCTTGAGTGCTCCTGCGGCGTTATTCTCTGCAGACTATACAATACAAGTGCCTTAAGACTCTGGAAATACTGCATAGAAAATTTGTCTGTATCGTCCATTTTTCCTTCCAATTCCTTAACAATCTGCTCCGCTTCCTCATCGTGAACAAGCGTCATCAGCGTGCACGCTTTGTCCGCCTCCGCAAACAATTCCGGCCGCTCCACCTGTATGGTGCTTTCATACCGGTCGCCCGTCATGCCCACGCGTGCCAAAAGCTTCTGATACACCTGCTTCTTCGGCGCAACCTTTCCCTGCTCGATACGGGAAATACTGACGGGGTCACAGATTCCGTCTGACAACTCCTCCTGTGACATGCCCAGCACCCTTCGTCTTGCGCGGATTACATCCCCAAACAGTTCAATATTCGCCACACCGTAAGGAATGTTCCACACCCACTCCTTTTCCGCTACCTCATATTTTTCATACACCCATACAATAGAATCAATAATCTCTCTCAGTTTTTCTTTTCTCTCGGGCGTGTCCTTGTCATACTCCAGAATAAACTCCAAAAGCTGTCTTAAGTAAAACAGTCTTCCCCGCATTTGCAATAACGCAATTCCTTTCTTGGCAAGGCACACCGCCTCTTCAGTCTTTCCCTCTGCCGCAAGAAGCTTCATTCTACGGTAGGCAATCTGGGGATACAGCCCTACTCTGTCCTTCTCATCAACAAACCGCTCCAAATGCAAAAGCATCCACTCATACCCTGCTGATGCCTGTGTCAAATCGCCCTGCTCCTCCAAAAGCCTGTAGTGCATCATAAGCAGTACAAGTTCCGTGAGTGTCATGCCCATATCCTTTTTCTTTCCGGAAACCATATCCTCCATCGTATTCCCGCCCATGGTAATACCCCATGCTTCAGCAAGCCTTTCCTGCATGGTCTCCGTCCCGCCGCATTTCCAGTCCAGCAGCACCTGTGCCAGCAGCAAAAGCTGCTTATGTAATTTTCCCTTCCGCTCCGTCTTTCTGCGGTAACGGGCAATAAGCTCCCTTGCCTCCGCCCCATTTCCTTTCTCCACAGCAGACAGCATCTGTTCCCTGAGCATAAGCAGAAGCTGCTCCTTGGGACTTAGCATGTAAGTGAATTTGTCCGCCGAAACCCCCGCACGCTGTAACAGCGCGTCAGCTATCATTTTATCGCAAGCACGCTCTCCCGTCTCCACCCGCATCAAAAAGGCGCGGGAACACAATCCCCTGCTCAGCTCGTTCAGGGTCATACCCGCCCTGTTTCTTTCGTAATTTATCAGTTTTCCGATTTGATTGAGTTCTTTCACTACACAAACTCCTTTATCTTATGTATCGCTATTTCTCCGGAAGAAAACTGTCAAAAATAAATAAATCAAAATCCTTCTTCCGGTTTGTCAGCTCCTCTCCGCTCCTGATGGTCCATGCCACCGCCGGACAGCGGTACAGATATCTGCACAGCCTGCGGGACAAATCCTTGTAACGATTGTGGTTATATGCAATAAAATCCGGTTTTGTCAGGAAATTAAACAACATATGGTGAAGTACAAAATACAACAGCGGCGAAAATTCTTTTTCGCCCGACTTTAAGAAATTGTCCGAAAGCTGCCCCCGCATAATCTCCTTGCGGTTCTGCCTGTACCAGAGCAGCCCCAGCGGATTAAAGGATTCGATGCAGTACGCTCCTTTGTAATCCTGTAAAAGCTTGTCCGCTGCAGGGCACACCTCCGTGAGCCCACCCGGAATTTTGTACTCAATAATCAGAGGAACCCTGCCATCCACTGCCTTGAGAACGTCGCAAAACTGCGGAATCCTCTGTTCGGAATCAAACAGTGTAAACTGCTGCAGCTCCTCATAGGTATAATCCGCCACTTTTCCCTCAACGCCGCATGCACGCTTTAGGAAAAAATCATGGAACACCACAGGTATCTTGTCGGCTGAAAGCTGCACATCCAGTTCGATTCCAAAGCCGGCGTCCACCGCTTTTTGAAACGCCTCCATGGAATTTTCCGGCGCTTCGGAAGCATTGTCGTGCAGCCCCCTGTGTGCATACAGCACTCCCGTAAAAGGAGCGCTGTCCGGTCTGTGCCGCATCCGTGGCATTATCATAAGCAGATACAGTATTATAACTGCCGAAATCATGCACACCACTGTCAGTAATATTATTTTTATCATCAGAAAACACCTTTCCTGCTTTTAAGGACTTGACAAAATCCCTTTATGCTTCTGTTTATCAGTCATCCACATCAAAATTTTCCAGAAGGCTCGCCTTCTTTGCCGGCTTTACGTCACCGTGCCTTACCTGCGTCATCGTCAGAAATGCCAGCAGGGAGAACACCATGGCGTAGGGAAACAGTGTAGTGTAGGACACATGCTCCAAAAGGAAACCGGATAAAATCGGCGTCACAATCTGCGCCGCCATAGAAAAGGTATAGTAAGTACCGGTGAACTTTCCGATATCCGCACCCTCGCTCATCGCCACTATCATCGGATAGGAGTTGACATTGATAGCTGCCCACGCCACACCTATCAGGGCAAACGCTACGTTGATGACAGGCGCATATTCCGTAACAAAAATAGCGGCAAAATAGCAGGCAGCCATCAGCATTACACCGCCCATAATCGTCTTTTTCCTGCCAAAACGTCCGGATATCTGTCCAATCGGAATATAGCTTATAATCGCCGCCACCGTAGCCACCATCAGGCAGTCGGCAAAACCGCCGCCCTCCAGCTTCCACACCTCCACCGTATAACGGGAAAAGGCGGTTGTCACCGCATTGTACGCCGTAAACCAAAGGAAGATAGACGCCAGCATAAAGAGCATACTGCGCTTTACCTCAGGTGCAAGCACGGTTCCCCTTTTGCCGGCTTTTTCCTTGTTACCGGCGCTTTCTTCCGAAACATCCGCCTTCTGCCCTGCCGCCGCTTTCTTGGGACTGCCTGTTTTCTCTCCTGCCGCAATGCTTTCCAGCGCTTCCTCTTCAGCCGCCACCTGCGCAGCAATCTTTTTTTCACGGATTGTCAGTACCAGAACAAACACTGCGATGAGCATAACCGCCGCAACGCTGATAAAAAGCGGCTCATAGTCAGGCGTAAGCCCCGTTCCCACTAAAAGCTTTATCATAAGCAGGGAATAGACGCCGCCAACAGCCCCCAGAAGGTTAATCACCGCATTGGCACGGCTGCGCAGTCTGTTTGGCGTCAAATCCGGCATAAGCGCTACCGCCGGAGAACGGTAAACTCCCATGGATATCAGCACACCAAACAAGGCGCCCACAAACAGCGGCAGATTTTTCGCCTGATCCGCCACCGGCAGCAGCAGCAGAAAAATAACCGCCAGCACCGTTCCCGTAATGATAAAAGGCGTTCTCTTCCCCAGCTTTGTATCCACCTTGTCAGAAATGCTTCCAAATATCGGCAGGAGAAAAATTGCCAGCACATTGTCCAGTGCCATGACCACGCCTGTAACCGTCTCTCCCAGCCCAAACGAATTTTTCAGCATCAGGGGAATGATGTTGTCATACAC
>CAMWUP010000255.1 GCA_947177465.1 uncultured Lachnospiraceae bacterium | reverse complement strand
TTTGTCTGGCTGAAGCTGGCGCTGGGAGGAGCCGTATTCCTGTTTTCGGCGCTGACGCTGTTCCTGTTTTTGTGGATTGCGAGCCTTTTTGGGAGTGAAGGCGCTGTAGGAATCGCTCTTCTCCTTTGGGCAATACTAAGCGGAGGTGTTTTCAGATTTGCACAGTATTATGTGGGTTATATGCTGAAAGCAGGACATGTAGCGATGGTAACGACAGCAGTGACTACGGGAAGCCTGCCGGAAAATCAGCTTGAGGCGGCAAAGAACATGGTAAAAGAACGTTTTGTAACGGCAAATGTTTACTTTGTGGTTGACCGGTTAGTGAGCGGTGCGGTGAATCAGCTACAGAGAGGACTTCAAAAGGTGGAAGATTTGCTCGGCAAAATCCCGGGCGTGGCTGTTATTGTATCCTTTGCGCAGATGTTCGTCCACATTGCACTGAATTATATCGATGAATGCTGCCTTGGATATACTTTTTTACATAGGGAACAATCAGCCTTTAAGAGTGCTGCCGACGGAGTTGTCATTTATTTCCAGAACTGGAAAACTCTTTTAAAAAATGCAGCGGTGACAACGCTGATAGTAATGGGTGTATCTCTTTTGGCGTTTATTTTACCATTTGTAATTTTTGCAGGTATTTTCTCAATGCTGGGTATACACTGGATATTCGCATTCATCCTTGCAGTGATGATAGCAGCCATCATCAAAGGCTCTTTTGTGGACAGCTATATGATGGTAAAGATGATGGTGTCTTACATGCAGGTTGCGCCTTCCACGGAAATTACCTTTGATTTGTATGACAAGCTCTGCAGGCTTTCCAGCAAATTCAAGAATCTTTTCAACAAAGGGCAGCAGGAACAGCAGCAGTATGGAAATGCACAGATGTAAGTTTTCAGGATAAGGGAGAAGCTTTTGGGCTTCTCTTTTATTATGAAGGTGAAGTGGTGCTAAAGCTTTGCACCTTATTCATATGAGCCCGTATCAAATAAAAGTGGAAATGTTTACTGATTTACAGTAGAATAGTAGTAGGCTGCAGTAAAAGTGACTGACGGCTGAAGGAGGAGGGCGTAATGGCAAGATATATACAGGATGCAGGGATTAATCAGCCGCTTGACGTAGTCAGCGAAGCAATGGAGCAGTATTTGTACAGGAACCGGTATATCCGTACCGAATGGAAGGATGAGCTGGTTTATATGAGCGCGGACGGCGATGTAAAAGGAAGCCGGTATTTAATATGGAGTTATATGAGCGGTATTTTACATATAGAAGCATGGATGAAGGGAAGCTTTGGCAATGAAACGGGACTTATAGGCGCGGGAAGCAAAAAGCGTGCATATAAAGAAAGTATTGACAATTTAATCGAAGCCTTGCGTCAGCCGGTAAAAGATGAGTATACTCGTTCTGAGACAGTTTATCGGTCGTCACAGCCCGCGCAAGCGTATACGCCGCCGTTACAGCCTGCGCAGCCATATACGCCGCCGTTACAGCCTGCGCAGCCATATATGCCGTCAGTACAGCAGGCACAGCCATATGCATCCCCGGTTGCGCAGCAGAATACAACCGGTAATTATAAACCAACACAGCCCAATACATTTGAGCCTCATGTATCGGATTACGGGGAAGAGAAAGAACAGAAGGCGGGAAGGGGGCTTGCCTTTGGAATTGCCGCTATATTCACGTCGTTCATGATACCAATAATAGGTTTGATATTTGGTATTATGGGTCTGCGGTTCTGTAACGACGGCATGGGTTCAAGTATGGAGAATAAAGCAAGAATAGGGAAAGTTTTATGTATTGTAGCGATTGTATGGTGTGTGATGAGGGCACTGTATTTTGTTCTTGTGTTTATGATAGGGTTGTTTGTAATGTATTAAAGGGGAACGTATATGTATGAATGTCGAAATTGTGGAGGGAATCTGAAGTTTGATATTGCAAATCAGAAGTTGTTCTGTGAATTTTGCGGTACGATGGAGGACCCTTACAACGTTTATAAAGAGAGAGATGCGGAAGAATCCGCACAGTATGAGGTAACTGTATTTACCTGTCCGCAGTGCGGCGGAGAAATTCTGAGCGAAGATACGACTGCGGCGACTTTCTGTAATTTTTGCGGCGCGGCGACTATTTTAGACAGCCGTCTCAGTAAAGAGCGCCGTCCTCATCATATCATTCCCTTTACGAAGACAAGGGAGGATTGTAGAAAAGCATATGCAAAAATGGTGAAACGTGCCATCTTTGCTCCAAAGGAATTGCGGGATGAAGGGCATATTGAAAAATTTCGAGGGATTTACATGCCTTATTGGATTTATTCCTTTGAGACGAAAGGAACGGTCTTTTTTGACGGGAGCAAAAGTCGCCAGAAAGGGGACTATCTGATTACAAGGCATTATACCATGCAAAGCAATGTGGACGCTGCCTACAACGGGATTGCCTACGACGCTTCGTCAGCTTTTTCTGATAATCTGAGCGGTGCCATAGCGCCTTTTTTTCTGGAGAAAGAAAAGCCGTTCACGCCCTCTTTTTTAAGCGGGTTTTATGCGGACACTAGTGATGTGGACAGTTATGTGTATGAGGAAGAAGCGCAGGATATGGTGATGGAGGACGGGGCTAAACAGATATCTAAAAATGCAGTCTGTTCCCGCTTTCAAGTAAAACAGGGAAAAAACAGAAATTCTTTAAAAAAAGCACTGCAGCCTACGCAGACTGTAAAAGAGCTGGCAATGCTGCCGGTTTGGTTTCTTGCCTATCGAAAAGATGACAGGGTGGCGTATGCCGTTGTCAATGGACAGACAGGTAAAGCAGCGGCTTCTTATTTTAGCGGCGCTTCTGGCTTGTGCATGTGCTTATGTGTCGATTGCCCAGTTGTCCGGCCTGATGAAAAAGGAGTCAGGAGAAGAAGATAAGGGATATCAGTTTAAGCAGGGAAAGAGCGGTGCGGTTAAAAAGAAAATAAGGATTGTTCCTACATATGTACTTATCATAATGTTAGGTCTTTTTTGTCCTTATATTCTGATGGCAGAAATTTTTAGCGGTGGCAGCGGGATTGTGACAGGTATACTATTTGTGCTGGCAGCGGCAGGAATCGTGCTGGGCGGCTGCCTTAAAAAGCGGAGAATATCGGTAAAAAAAGCTTTTCCTGTGTTGGCAAAGCCCATGGGCGCAATCGTGCTTGCAGGGGTGATTATGGCGTTAAATCCGGTTTCTGATTTGTACTATTATGGCGGTGCAGTGGTCTCTCTTGGCATGGTAATATGGACGTTGACAGATATCATCAAGCGCTATAACTTGCTTACCATGAGAAAGCTCCCGCAGCTAAACCGACGGGGAGGAGAAATGTGAGAAGAATCTTTGCTGCGGCAGGGAGCGCTGCCGGATATTATGGGGGTGTGGGTATGATAAAAAGAATGAAATGGCGGGCAGGTATTTTTTGCGGACTGATTGCCTTTTGTTGTAATACGATAGTCTGTTATGCTAAACCGGTTTACACTAATCAGGGTACAGGATATCAGGCTGTGATGGAAGATGATGCAGAGCTGCTTTCGGAAGAGGAAAGGTTTGTTTTAACAGAAATGCTGGAAGAAATCACGAAATATGGAAATGTGGCTTTTAAAACCATTAATGACAATTATATGAGTACGGAGAGCTATGCCAGAAGTTACTATAAGGATATGTTTGGCACGGCGTCCGGCACATTGTTTCTGATTGACATGGAAAACCGGATTATCTGGATTCACAGTGACGGCGCCGTCTATAAAGTCATTACGACAGCATATGCCAATACCATTACCGATAATGTGTACCGCTATGCCTCGGATAAAGAGTATTTTGTATGTGCGCAGAAAGCTTTTGAGCAGATACTTTCTCTGTTAAAAGGACAGAAAATTGCACAGCCAATGAAGTATATCAGCAATGGTCTGCTGGCAGTCTTGCTGGCTATGCTGTTAAATTACGGGGTGGTCTGTGTATTTGCCGGAGCAAAAAAGCCTGGCAAAAAGAAAATGATGGAGAATGTACCGGTTCGGTTTTCTTATACAAAGCCGCTTGCCGTTTTCAGTCATCAGACACGAACTTACCATCCGGTAAGTTCGAGCAGTGGTGGCGGAAGTAGTGGAGGGGG
>CAMWUP010000254.1 GCA_947177465.1 uncultured Lachnospiraceae bacterium | reverse complement strand
ATACTCATCTCCCTGAGACAGCCCTTTCCATCTCTAACCTCCACAAGAACACCCGCCGCATACCTTTCCGCTGACTTCTCCCAACTGTCCTTTACCGTAATGGACGGCTGACTTGTCCGGCGTGACTTGCTGCGTAACTTACCGCATGACTTACTGCATGATTTGCGGTATAACTCCCTCAAACTGCATATGATAAAGCTGTGTATACCTTCCGTTCTTTGCCAGTAGTTCCGCATGTGTGCCGGTTTCCACAATTCTTCCCTGATGCATCACCACAATGCGGTCCGCATTGATAATCGTGGACAGCCTGTGGGCAATCACAATAGAGGTTCGGTTTTCCATCAGATTATCCAGCGCCTCCTGCACCAGTTTTTCCGACTCTGAGTCCAGTGCACTCGTGGCTTCGTCTAAAATCAGCAGGCTTGGATTTTTCAAAAAAACTCGCGCTATCGCAATTCGCTGTTTCTGTCCGCCTGAAAGCCCGACGCCTCTTTCCCCGAGCTTCGTCTGCCACTGTCCCGGCGTATCCATAATAAAATTGTAGGCATTGGCTGCTTTTGCTGCTCTTTCTACCTCCTCCATGGTGGCATCCGGTCTGCCGTATCGGATATTTTCTTCAATTGTCTCCGAAAATAATACGGTATCCTGAAAAACCATACCAATATTGTCATAGAGTGACTGCAGGCGGTAATTACAGATATTCTCTCCAGCAATTGTAATCGCACCCGAGTCCACATCGTAAAATCTTGTCAGAAGGTTGACGAGCGTCGTCTTTCCGCAGCCGCTTGAGCCTACCAGCGCTACCTGCTCGCCGGCCCTGATGGAAAAGTCGATATCTGACAGATTCATCACATCATCCGCCTTATCATAATGAAAAAAGACATGGTCAAACCGAATATGCATCGGCGTATCTGCCGTCAGTTCGATTGCATTTTCTGCCTCCTGAATGTCAGCCGGCGTATCTAAAATTTCAAATACCCGTTCAATACCGGCAACACTTTTTGCATAAGTAACATTCAATTCCGAAAATCTTCTTAGCGGCGTCACAAAATATCCCAAATAAGAATAAAATACAATCATCTCGCCTACAGACATTTTCCCATATATGATGCCAAATGCACAAAGCCCCACGATAATGGCGGAAATAATCTCCGACATGGAAGCAGTGACCGCTTCTCCCATCGAAAAGTAGCGGTTTGCCTTTCGCGTGAACCGGTATATGTCATTAGAATAAGCGAAAAATTTCTTTTTTTCATGCTCCTCCATATGAAAAAGTTTCACTGTGGCAAATCCTGCCATTCTCTCCTGCATATAGCCGGATATTTCCGAAATATTGCGCTGTACTTTTTTGCGCTCACTCTTAATATGCATCCGTATCTTTTTGGTGATAAGTACAGAAATGGGCAGTACAACGGCAGTCAAAAGCGTCAACGGCAGATTGATGCTTCCCATCAGGCAGAGATATACGACTAATACAATGGAATCAATCCATATGTTTGTCGCAACATTCCATATAAAATCATGTACCTGCTCCACATCACTATTGATTCGTGTCACCAGATTTCCTGATTTATTGTGCTGGTGAAAGGAAGCGGACATTTTCTGCAGATGTCCGTACACCTCACAGCGCATGGTATGCATAATCCGGTTTGATACCTCCGTTGACCCCATCTGGCGGACGTAAGCACATGGAATATAGACAAAAATATAAACACCTATCAGAACCAGCGTCCATTTCAGGATTTCCTGACTCTTCTGCTGCATGGTAAATACGCTGCCCTCCGCAAGTACATAGTCCGTAAAATATCTCAATACCTGTGGTGCAAGCAGAGGCAGCGTCAGTTTTATCACACCGGCTATGGTAGATGCCAGAATCAGATACCAGTGCGGTTTTATATACCCAAACAACCTCTTTATAATACTTCTGCTTTTCATCGTCTCATTCATCCCTTTCTCTCGCTTTTATATCCATCATACAACAAATAAAATAAGATTTTCATTTTTAATCTTGACTATTTTATGGTTTAATCTTAGTATATATGATGTAATGTAGACAGCATAAAACAATAGACACACTCAATTTCGTTAGAAAAGTCGTTTTGCGGCAGAATGAGAGGATATTATGCCAAAGCCTTTACCCGACGGTATGCAAATCACAGTTATACATGGTGTTTATGACTGTAAAAGCGCCATGCCGACCATGCAGATGGCAACCGACCACTACAGCATCGGCTACATTGTTTCCGGCGACAGACGTGCCATAACGCCGCTATTTTCCTACAGCTATCATGCCGGAGATGTAGCGCTGTCACCACCGCTGCTATTTCACCAGACTGTTTCCGAAAGCAGCGCTCCTTACGAAAGGTATATGATTAAATTTGCTCCAAGCATGCTGCAGCCCTTGAAAGAGCATGCAGATGAAAATATAATAGACACCCTGTACAATGAGCATGTCTGCCATTTCAACAAAACCTCGCAGGCGAAAATCCTTGGTATGTTTCAGGATATGTACGAAGAATTTAACAAGCAGCATCCCTATACAGAACTCATTCTGCAAGGTATGCTGCTCCGTTTGTTCACTACCGTGTGGGAGGAACGACTGCCCGAAAAAACAGCAGTCTGTCACAACACCAGACTGACAGAGCCTATTATTGATGCTCTGTATTATATGGAAGCCAACTACAACAAAAATTTGACGCTGGAAGAACTGGCTCAGAAAACGCATCTTTCAACAGCTTATTTCTCCCGCCTGTTTTCTGCACAGCTTGGCAAGTCTTTCTCAGAGTATCTTAGCAGCATCCGATTACGGCATGTCCAGACACTTCTCACCCAGAGCGACAAATCCGTTATGGATATTGCTTTGGAAACCGGCTACTGCAACGGCGACTACCTGTCGGCACAGTTTAAAAAAAGAGTCGGCATGACGCCCAGCGAATACAGGAAAAAGCACCATGACAATACGCCGTCCCCTAAGCAATAGAACCCAATAATTTTGTCTTTTTACATTGACATCCTGCATAGACTGCGGCAGCGCTCCCTTACAGGGAATCACAGCCCACTCCACGTTCTATCTGCCCGACATATTCTGCTCACTTTTGTCCAATAAAAAAAGCGGAAATCGTACCGGCTTTGGCAGCCCCCAACTGTGGGAACTGAAATCTGGAGAAAGAAGGAAGCCGGTACATAGCCGCTATTTCATTAGGAGAGCATAGATTCTGTTCACCCAAAGAAGAAGGAAGAACCTATATAGCCTAATAGAAACCATTATAAATATTCACTCATAAAAATCTCTGTGTCAAAAGGCGTAATCCCTGATTCTATTTCAAATACAATATCTGCAGCCTTTTTATCAGCCACCCGCATCCCTCTGGCACGTATATGCAAATCAATCAAATCATACAAGTTGGGCTTGCTGATATTTACCATGCTGTAGCAGGTTGCCGCCACTCCCGATAAATTGCTTTCAAGATTATTGCCGCCACAGGTGTTACGACAGCCGCCCAGTGAACAGTTCATATCACACCATATCACTTCCCGCTTCATACAGTCAAAAATCACCGGAATGGATACGGTGCTCTGCGCCGACAAATCCATCTTCTGCTCCACAGTTTTGGGCTCATAAATTTCACCAGAGTTTACGTCCTCCCTGCCCATCCAGCCGAATTTTGCATTTGGTATATCGGCATACTTCTGCTCTGTGTAATTATAGACCTGATAAACAATGTACCTTGCGCCATATGCAATTGCAGAATCGATGTCCACGTCCAAAAACTCGCTGACGCCCGCGCCGCTTGCAGGACCGCCGTTTACAATATCGCCCGAATGACAGGCGTTGTATTTTATTGAGCGCAGATTCGTATATGACACATGTTCCATATAATTCCAGTCCGCATCAAAGAACGCCGCTGACAAGTCGATGTCCACCCTTTCAGGCGTATTCCGCTCCGCTCCCTCGCCCATGTTCGTCCACCAGATAAAGGCGCGAAAAGCCTTTGTATTCTCCGAGAACGGCAATCTGGAACCTCGCGCCACCGTCTTTAACGCTTTGCTTGCGCTCCTCTGGCTGAAAGGAACCATATAGCGTTTCAATTCCTCCGACAGATACACACGTCCAAG
>CAMWUP010000253.1 GCA_947177465.1 uncultured Lachnospiraceae bacterium | reverse complement strand
ATTTATTACAGTATAGCACACCTCAGCGGAAAAAGCAAATACATGTTCAGAAAATATGTTCGGAAATTTTTGAAATTCTATTGACATCCGAAAGCATGTTCTATATAATACAGATAAATGAACAAATGTTCACGAACGCGTATTCAAATCATATGTTCGCAGAAAGGAATGGAGATTACTATGGATGAAAGAGTTTATGAAGCATTTTTAAATAGCGAATACCGCAAGCAGAGAAACAAAATGAAAAGACTCCGTCATTTCCGCAGACAGTGCTTCCTTGTCCTGTTTACCGTTCTTCTGATATTGCTTTTGACAGTTTCTTATCATGCGATTCTTTCCAAGGCAACCTCTGACGAGCCGGTTTCTTATAAATACTACACAAGCATTGAGATATCATATGGTGATTCGCTCTGGTCCATAGCCGATAAATATGCCGGGAAAGAATATGCCACAGCAGACGATTACGTGCATGAGGTGATGGAAATCAATCATTTAAAGGAAGCATCCCTGATAGCAGGGCAGTACTTGGTTATTCCCTATTATTCCACGGAATTCAAATAAAATAGCCGAAGCTATTTATCGGTATTATTTTCCTCACGAAGCTTTACCACTTTGGCAGCCATTCTTCGTCTTTCATCTTCCATGGTAGCATAATGCTTTCTGGTCGTATTGACATCCTTATGACCGAGCACATCGGCTACCAGATAGATATCGCCGGTTTCCTGATAAAGTGTAGTACCATAAGTGCTTCGCAGCTTATGCGGTGTGATTTTTTTAAGTGTTGTGACACGTGAAGCATATTTTTTGACTAGATTTTCTACAGAACGAACCGCTATGCGCCGATTCTGTATGGAAAGGAAGAGAGCGTTTTCGTGACCGGAGGCCGGAATGATATGCTTCCGCTCCTTCATATATTCCCGCAGTGCGCTTTCTACCTCATCACCAAAGTATACGACCGCTTCATAGCCGCCTTTTCGACGGATTTTAATCCCATCATTTTCAAAGTCAACGTCCTGCAGGTCAAGTCCGACACATTCTGATACACGAATACCTGTCCCTAACAAAAGCGTCAGCAGCGCCATATCACGAACCTTGGTTTTTTCATGGTAGGCAAGCTCTTTTTTTGTCAGCTTTGCCCCCGCCTCTACCTGATCCAGCAAAGTCGCCACCTCGTTTGGCTCTAAACGGATAATGGCTTTTTCATGCAGCTTTGGGACCGGAACAAGCTCTGCGGTATTCTTTTCAATACGCTCGTTTTGAAAATAATAATGATAGAAGCTGCGCAGGCTGGAGAGCTTCCGCGCCTTCCCCCGCTCAGTGTTTGTAATTTCACGTCCTTCCTTCTCGTAGTAACTGATATAAGAAAGGTATTCTTCAATATCCTGCCTTGTAACCTGGTTTAATACCTTGATGGGAATTTCCTTGATTTCCATTTTTGCGCATGATGGATTGGTCTCATGCAGGAACTCAAAAAATACCCTGATGTCATAGGCATAGGCAAGTCTTGTCCTTGTAGATGTAGAATCTGCGATTCCGCGGAAAAATTCCTGACAGAAAGGTGGTAGCGTGTCCAGTACGGCACGCAGCTTGACGATATTCTGTTTGTTTTGCGCGTCATGGTAATTATCTGTGTTCATCGTTTTTCCCATCCTTTCAGGCTTCCGGTCTGTATTGCCGTAAACATTCTCTCTTTAACCCCCGGGTTCTCACGGTTCAACTGCTGTAAAAGCTGTTTTATGTATTCCCGCTTGGTATGTCCGTCTGCCGGACAGGGACTTTTCACAACCGGGACATCATATTTATGGACAAAGCCAATTACATCAGCTTCATTCATATACATTAAGGGACGTATCACAGTCAAATCCATCCTGTCAAGATAAGTGACAGGAGAAAAGGTGTGAAACCTGCCTTCATAAACTAACGACATCAACATGGTCTCTACTACGTCATCTTTATGATGGGCATAGGCAATTTTGTTGACTCCGGCAGCTTTTACCGCTTCATTTAACGCGCCCTTCCGCATTTTGGCACATAGGGAACAGGGATTACTCTCTTTTCTGTCATCAAAGATAATCCGGGCGATATCTGTCTCTACAATTTTATATTCTACCTGTAATTCTTCACACAGCGCATTTATTTTGGATAAGTCCAGATTTTGGAATCCCAAATCAACTGTAACCGCCATAAGCTCAAATTTTTGAGGATAGAAGCGCTTTAAACCGCTTAATGCATATAGGAGTGTCAAACTGTCTTTTCCACCCGAGATGCCGACGGCAATTTTATCACCGTCGGTAATCATATGATAATCCTCCACCGCCTTGCGGACGATGCTGTATACCTGCTGTAGTTTCATAATTAATCTCATGCCTTTCTGATTCCTGCTGGCGCAGGTAACTTTTATTATTATACATTTTTTTTGTAGTTATTTCATCTGTTTTTAGAAAAATCATCTGTTTTTCTTTCGGTATTCGTGCTATACTCTTTGATAGATAAGAAGCGGCAGTTTGCCAAAAATGTGTGAAAACGGATAGGAGCATAATTGGGATGAAACTGAAAATCAGCAACAAATATTTTAAATGGGGCGTGACAGCGTTTTCTGTTATAGCAGGCAGCATTTGTTTTTATTATTTAATATTTCATATTACTGAGTTTATTCAAAATATCAAGTCATTGTTCGGCGTGATTATGCCGGTAATTTTCGGATTAATCATAGCATATCTGCTCACTCCCATCTTAAACTTTATTGAGCAGAAAATTCTCAATTCCTTGTTTGACCAGCTTAAAATAAAAGAGACCGCCCGCAGGAAAAAAATAATCAGAGGAATTGCGGTTATTCTAACCTCACTTTTAATGATATTTGCAATTTATGCATTAATTGCCATGCTGATTTCACAGATTGTACCAAGTATTCGGACCATTATTTCTAACTTTGACGATTATGTCGGAAATCTTTCCACGTGGCTGAATAATCTTATGGAAGATAATCAGGAATTGAAAAACTATGTGATGCCACAGGTTACAAAGCTGTTCTCCAGTCTGGAAACCTGGCTTGCTGATACGGCAACGCTTCTGGAAAAGTCCGGCGAAGTACTAAAAACAGTTTCCCTCAGTATTTTAAGCTTTTTAAAAGTAGCATGGAATTTTATCATAGGTTTTGTTATTTCCATTTATGTTCTGGCAAGCAAGGAAACCTTTGCTGCACAGGGCAAAAAAATAATATATGCTATCTTTGAGACGGATTCGGCAAACTCCGTAATCAGTTCTCTGCGCTTTGTACACAGAACATTTATCGGGTTTATCAGTGGAAAAGTGTTGGACTCTGTGATTATCGGTCTGCTTTGTTTTATTGGAACCACCTTGCTTGGTACGCCATATGCTGCCTTAGTCAGTGTCATTGTCGGCGTAACCAATATCATTCCTTTTTTTGGTCCGTATCTTGGCGCTATTCCTTGTGCTTTCCTGATATTGATTGTAGACTTAAGCCATCCTATGAACTGTGTTACCTTCGTTATATTTATTCTTATCCTGCAGCAGGTTGATGGCAATCTGATTGGACCAAGAATTTTAGGAGACTCCACAGGTTTATCCGGTTTTTGGGTTATCTTTTCCATCACATTATTCGGCGGATTGTTTGGCGTCCCAGGCATGATTGTCGGCGTACCCATTTTTGCCGTATTTTTTGCAGCAGTAAAAGGACTTGTCAATCGTTCTCTTCTGAAAAAAAAGCTCCCGCTCCATTCAGGCGTGTATTTGGATATGGAGTATATTGATGAGAATGGAGAGGTTCATAAAACAGAAGCGGAGAGTGGCAGCGGACAGAGTATGAAGGAAAAACATAAGAAAATGTCAGAAGGTTTCCCTTTCAAAAAGACCTTTAAGAAGGCTTCTGATACGTCTTCTGATAGCAGCATGGAAGAGAAAACGAAAGCAGAAGATAAAGAAAAACATAGCAGCTCAAAATTTTAGGGAGAACAAACATGAGAATGGAACAATACAAGCTTCTTTTGTTTGATTTGGATGGCACATTGCTTCGTAATGATAAAACAATTTCACCAGAAACCCTGCAGGCGTTGCAGAAGTGTCGGCGGAAAGGTATTTTAATCGGTGTGTCTACCTC
>CAMWUP010000252.1 GCA_947177465.1 uncultured Lachnospiraceae bacterium | reverse complement strand
GGCAGGTGCAGGAGGATATGGAGGCAAGGTCCGGCGCGCTGTGGACCGCAGTGCAGGGAATGGAAGGGCTTGGCATATATGGCGATACCATTTTGGAAATGCTCTCCGGCAATACAAGGATAGTAAAGCAGGCGGGAGAAGCCGTTGCATCACTCTCTGCGGGGGCGGAGCATCTGGCAGAAAAAATAGAAACCTATATACAGAGAGGCTTGATGGGAGGCGGAGGAGGGGAAAGCGCCTCCGGCGGGGCAGTTAAAAAGCTGCAGTATGACAGGCAGAAGACGACGGATATGTGGATATCGGCACAGCAGTCAGTCGAGGTACAGATAGAAAATTACAGGGAAGCGCTTTTAAAACGCGGCGTGCCTGCAGGAGAATGGCTGGACAATACCTTAAAACAGCATAAAGACAGGATGCTTGCGCAGGAGAGAGAAGAGCTGGAGGTGGCAAGCGGACATAAGACAGAGGCGGAACAGATTTATCAGTATCCATCGGGAAACTGGGCAGAGTTCTATGACAGGCTGGCGGCGGAATATCAAAGCGCCCTTTTCTATGATGGTTTATGGAAAAGAATCAGGGAGGAACATTCTACCGGACAGGATTTGCATAATACCAATCCGAAGTACGGGACGGAAAAGAAGGCATGGACGGAAAACTGCCAGCGCTGTGTGCCGGCGTATGAGCTTCGTCGCAGGGGGTATCAGGTGAAAGCAAAGCCCAGACAGCCCATGGCGGATTATCTGGCGCGCCACCCCTTTGACGTGTGGGAGAATCCCGAGGTATTTTCCTGTCAGGGAAATGGCAGGGACGAGATTATGACGCATATGAGCCGTTGGGGGGACGGTGCGAGAGCACAGGTGATTGTGATATGGGACAGAGTTGCCTCAGGTCATACCTTTATCGCGGAGCAGCGGGGAGACAGTACCTGCTTTTATGACCCGCAGAGCGGGGAGGACGAAGTTAGTTACTATTTTGAGCATGTGCAGCAGGGCAGTGTCAAGATAGCGAGGGTAGACAATCTGAGGCCGAGCGAATACATAGAAAAATGTTGCGAGGAGGCGGAAGCATGAGCGGTATGATGAGCCTGGAGGATGGATGCAGGATAGCGGCAGCGTATTTTGCAGAGCGTGAAATCAGAGGTATCAGGCAGATTCTGACAGCGAAAACGGCATGGATTTTTCTGCCCGGGGAAAAAGGTGTTGTGGAATTTGGCGGGAATGGCGTGATGATTGACAAGCAGACCGGAGAAGCCAGACCTTTCATATTGCCCTCACGGGAGGGATTTATGCTGTTACAAAATGCAAGGGAGGAAGAAATTCCGGAAGCATATCTCTACGAAGAAGAAGGTGCCGTCATACGGCAGTAAGGAGGAAAATATGGGAAAAGGAAATACAGAAACAAACGCGCTTGGGACAGTTGCTGCAGCACTGGAGCGATACATATCCGACATGAATATGAATATGCAGAAGATGAAAGATGCGGCAAGGGACTGCAGCGACAACATGGGAAGCGACAAGTACAGCGCCAATGCCATTGCGGATTTGGAGGAATGTATCAAAAAGCTGGGGCAGGCAATGGAGGACGCAGAAGAAATCAGAAGACGCATTATTGAGACAAAAAATACCATAGAGGAGGATTAGAATATGGCAGTTTATGCAATCAATGCAGAAGGCGCCGGTTCCATGCGCCAACTCGAACAGGATATGAAGCGTCTGGGCGGAGAAATTGAGGAATGTTATCAAAAGCTTGCCTTGCAGGTACGGGCAAATGAAGAAGACTTGGGCATATATAAAGAAGAGCTTTTGGACATGTTAGATGGCATCAAAAAGACGCAGAAAAAAGGAAATGAAGCACTGGAAGATTTATCACACAGCGTACACACCATGGCAGAGAAGATTGAAAGTCTGATAAAAAGCGGGATTTTAAAATAGAAGCGGTAAAATCGAAGGCTAAGTGTTGCCATGAAAACAGGAGATTAAAATGAGGAGGAAACCTGTCTGTGTGGCAGGAAAGAAAAAATAATGGAGAAAAGAAGTGTAATTCGGGAAGGAATCAGGAGGAAATATGATTCCATGTATATGGAAAAAGAAGAGCGAGAACGGGCGTATCAGGCGACTTTGGTAGCGGTAATGCCGGAAATGAAGCCGCTGCGGGAAGGACATTCCAAAAAAGGACAGGTTTTTGGTATTTTGGGAAGCATTATCTGGCCGGTTCTGGCAGGAGTCGGCATGGGCGGCATTATTGGGGCGATTATCGGTGCATTGGTTTGCGCCTTTCCTGTCGGCGCAGTGGTCGAGCTGACAAAGGGCAATGCGGAAACATCAGTTTTGGTAGTGCTTGCGATATATATCATAGGTTTCATCATTACATTTTTGCTGGCGGTAAGTAACGCAGGTACCAAAAAAGCAAACAGGAAAATACAGCGTGATAACGACGAAAAAATGAGACGCTATAATGAAGAATTACAGGATATCAGCAATAAAAAGGCACAATCAAACCAGCGCATTGCACAGGAAAAGGAAAGGACGGATGCACTGAGAAAGGCGGAAATTGACAAGTATGATGCCGATGTGGATGCATTCTGCCAGCAGGCACTCGGCAATAGCGGCATTGAGCCTATGGTTGCCAAAACGGTTGAGATGTTTAAGCGCATGGTTTCCCATCAGGAATCAGGGACAAATGTAAAGTATATAGAGGCGGATTTTAATTACGAGGTGAGTAAAACAGGAATTACTTATGTATATGAAAGCGGCTACAGTAATCCGGAGAGCGAATTTAATTTTCAAAAGGAGCGCTTTCATGATTTGAACCGGTGTGAGGAATGTGAGGGTCTTGCCAAGGCTTTGTCGGTTTTGGTGGTTGCCAGAATGAAGGAGGAATACCCGTCAGACCTTACAACGATTCGCGTCACCAACGAGGATGCGAATTTTAATCTGCATTTTAAGACGGCAAACGAAAACTTTGAAGCGGCAAAGGATATTTTTTAAGAAAGGAGAAAAAACATGAGCGACAAAGAGATATTGCTTGAGTATGCGAAGAAGGGAGAGCCGGAAAGCATATGGAGTGTAATGTGCGGCTATCAATGGGGCGATGAAGAGAAAGGATTTGAGGTAGATAAAGAAGCGGCAAAGCGCTGGGGCATGGCTTTGAAAAAGCTGGCTATGGAAGGAAACCTTATTGCCCAGAAAATCATAGCAGATTATACGCCGCACAGGGCATGGGAGGATTTCGGTACAGGAGAATCAGAAGAACAAATTGCAGATATGCAGAAGAGCTTCCGTAATCAAATTTTTGCACTGGCAGATGAGGGGAATGTGGAGGCGATTGTAACAAAGTCCTATCTGCTGTATGACACACAGGAGTATGAAGAAGGCTGGGAGGAAAAGTGGCTTTCCGTGCTTGCTGCAGCAGCAGAGGCAGGCAGTTCAAGAGCCTGTGAGGAACTTTACAGATATTATGATGACGGCGGGTTTATACATTACAAGGCGAAAGAGGCGGGCTATTTTGGACCGGAGGCAGAGGCTTACAGTGCGCCGAGGATAGATAAGGAAAAAGCAATGTATTACCTGCAGAAGGGCGCGAATTGTACGGATTACTATAGCTATAGATGCAAGAAAAGTCTGGCGGACAAATATTACTATGCAATACTTAGCGACGACTCAGGTTTGTCTCTGGATCAGGCAAAAAAATATTTGGAGAGCTATAAGTACTGGCTGCGTTTAGCGGCAGAGAGCGGTTCGTTGGAAGCACTGGAGAAAGAAAAAACGATAGGGCAGGACATTGCATTTTTCGGTCAGATGAATCCTGCACTTGGAGGTTTAAGTCGTGACTATGTCAGCAGCAAAGCGGCAGTACCCACACAGGGCAAAAAGGGCGGTTGTTACGTGGCAACCTGTGTGTATGGCTCTTATGACTGTCCTGAAGTCTGGGTTCTGAGAAGATACAGGGACAACGTGCTGGCAGATACTTGGTATGGAAGGACGTTTATCCGTTTTTATTATTGGGCAGGTCCGAAGGCAGTAAGATGGTTCGGAGAGACGGCATGGTTTCACCGACTGCTTAAAAAACCGATTGACAATATGGTGGAAAGGCTGAAGGACAGGGGCTTTGCAGACACGCCTTACCG
>CAMWUP010000251.1 GCA_947177465.1 uncultured Lachnospiraceae bacterium | reverse complement strand
TGTGCTATCGCAAACGCAAGTTGAAACTTCATCAGTTCCCCGCGGGACATTTTCCCCACCGTTTTATCCCTCGAAACGCGAAAGCTCTCCATAGTACGCGCAAACAGCTCTTTATCAAAATCAGAATAGAACCGGCTTAACATCTGTACATTCTGCGCCGCCGTCCGCAAATCAAGAAACTCATTTTTTTCTGATACAAAGCCTATCTGATTCAATGTCTCCAAATGGTCTTCATGAATCTCCCTGTCATCCAGCAGAAGTTCTCCCGAATACCTCTTTTTGCCATCCATGATATAGTCAAAAAAAGTAGTTTTGCCTGCGCCGTTTTTTCCCACAAGCCCCATAATATAGCCCCTTGGCAGCGCAAAATTGATATTCTCCAGTTTAAATGCCTTTCGTCCAAAGCCCATAGACTTTTTGCTGCTTACCTCTCTTGCCGAAAACAAAATATTATTTTTCATACTAACCTCCATACCGGAGCGCTTTTTGCGCATAAATTTTTCACACCAGTCCTTCCACCATAGCCCGAATCTCATCATCCGACAAACCCGCCTGCTTCGCCAGTTCAATGACCTCCGAAAAACGCTTTTCCAACTGCATAAGCTGTTTTTCATGGAGATAATCCGTGTTGTACTCACAAACATAAAATCCCTTATTCGCCACGGACCGGATAAGGCCTTCCTTCTCCAGCTCCTCATAGGCGCGTTTTGTTGTAATAACGCTGACCCCTATCTCCGCCGCCAGTCCCCTGATGGAAGGCAGCGCTTCGTTCGCGGACAGTTCTCCCGACACGATTGCATTTTTCATTTGGTTTACAATTTGCTCATATATCGCATAAGTGCCATGCGGCTCAATAATAATCTGCATTTTTCTCTCCTTTCGGCACTCCTTTATCATGTGCAGTCATTCTTTTGGCAGCCGCCGTATTACATACTGCTCAGCATCTCATAGTCTGCAAAATTGTGCCGGATAATTTTCCACTTTTTCCTTACGCCCCGGATAATAGGAAGCATAATGACCATCTCGATGAGGAACATCACCCAAAATACAGCCTCGCTTACGGGATACAGACAGGCTGCAAACATGGCAGAGCCGTCTACCGTGCACAGCATCAGCGGAATTTGCACAAATCCTTTCAGATTTCCGTAAACCTTCCTCCCTTTTGTACTGTGTGCCATATTATCCCAAAGCATACCGCAGATATATGCGACACAGAATACCGTCACAAGCTGCAGCACCAGTCCGTATACGGATACAACCCCAAAGACAGCCGCTGCAATATCGCACAATCCCGCAAAAAGCATGGGAACTGCAACCTTGACATATAAAAGCTTTTGGATGTATGCCTCCCGCTGCTCCTTTGAGAACGGCACAAGATACATCATAAAGGGCAGGGAAACATTGTGCAATGCACCGCTCAGTACGGCAAAGGGTATCGGAATTCCAATCAGCCAGTTTTGAAATGTCTCTGTACGGAATTTCCAGAAAAACATTACCCCAATGGAAACCCAAGCAATAAGCAGACCAAGTCTCTCCGGATTAATATCCCTTAAAAATCCCAAAAAGTAATCTTTTATCACCTGCCGGTATATGCAGCAGCCTGACACTGCCGCCGGTTTTGCTTTTTTCTTCATAGCCGGTCTCCTCTCTCTTTTATATTCCAGGGCACTTTTCCATAAAGTACATCAATTCTTCTATGGAAGGCTCCCACACCTTCAGCGTTGAATCGAACGACTTTCCTGTATTGTGTACCAACGCCCTGCTGCCAAATTCTCCGTTTTCCATGTGAATTATCCTATCCTTCAGCAGCTTCAATTTGTATTCCTCTCCGGCAGCCATCCGGTAACGCTCTCTGACACTCTCAATATCGCCATACAGAAGCTGTCTGCCGCCCTTGATAAACAAAAGATAATCCGCCAGCATATCAATATCGGAAGTCAGGTGGGTTGAGAGAATCACTGTGTTTTCACCATCTGCCACATAATCCCGCAGAACCTTGACAAAAAGCGTCCTGAACTCCTTGTCAAAATTGGCGGCAGGCTCGTCTAAAAGCAGCAGCTTCGGCTTGTGGGACAAGGCGAACGCCATTGCAAATTTCAGCTTTTCTCCCTTGGACAGCCGCCCATATTTCCTTCTGCCGTCCAGCCCAAACTCTGCCATGCACTCTTTCAGACTGCTTTCCTCATAATGGCGGTAAAAGCGCCCGTATCGGTTCCCGTTTCGCAGCAAGGTGTCTCGCAGCTCAAACATGTCGCCGTGCAATACCGTACCAATCTCCTGCTTCACAGCCACTTCCTCTTCTGCAAGGGAAATTCCATTCAGCCGGATTTCACCTTTGTCTGCGGATAGCAGCCCCGCAAGTATCTGAAGCAGCGTGGTCTTGCCCGCGCCGTTTTCCCCGATAAGCCCCATAATATAACCTTCCGGCAGTTCTATGGAAATGTTATCTAGAAGAAATGTATTCCGTCTTTTTTGTACCTGTTCCAGCTTCAGCATATCGGTTTTCCTTTCGTGTATATTCTGTGTATATCTATATATACACTATATGTACACTCTTGTCAATAGTTGTTTCTATAAATATCAAAATTGTATTATTGCCCATCATGCTGTATAATGAACCTATCATTTTACAAAGCATAATCAGTACCCAAAACCGACGCAGGGACGCAGAAACGAGGTCAAAATGGCAAATCCATATCTTCCAAATTGGGAATACATCCCCGACGGCGAGCCGCGCGTATTCGGCAATCGCATCTATGTTTACGGCTCCCACGACAAAGCAGGCTCCGATAGATTCTGCGACTATGTCTTGAAATGCTGGAGCGCGCCCCTCGACAACCCAAACGACTGGGTATGCCATGGGGATATTTTTCACACCCGCGCAGATTACGACCATGCAGCGGACACGGACTGGACCGGTGAGAACAACGAGCTTTACGCACCAGATGTAGTGGAAAAGGACGGAAAATACTACCTATATGCCTATATTGTAAACGCCAAAGGCTGTGTGGCGGTAAGCGAGCGTCCGGAAGGTCCGTTCACACTCCTGTCAAAATACCAATATACCATTTCCGACGAAATCTGCTGCAACGGCTGGTTTATAGACCCCGGCGTGCTGGTGGACGACGACGGACAGGTGTATATCTACTGTGGTTTTGAGCGCTCCTTTATGGCACAGATAAATCCCGAAAATATGTACGAAGTGTTAGACGATACCTGCATTGAACATTTTATCCCCTGTAAGCTTTCCCCGAAAGACGGCTTTGCCAAGGAAGAAACACTGTTTTTTGAAGCTGCATCGCCCCGAAAAATCGGCGATACCTACTATATGATTTATTCTCCTAAAAGAGGAAGCCGTCTTGCCTACGCCACCTCGGACAGGCCGACAGGACCGTTTACCTACCGCGGCTATATCGTGGACAACGGCGTCGATTACCCGGGCGGCAACAACCACGGCTCCATTGCCTGTATTAACAATCAATGGTACGTCTTTTACCATCGCATGACAAACGGCACCATTATGTCCAGAAGAGGCTGCGTTGAGAAAATTGAAATCCTGCCCGACGGCACCATTCCTCCGGTAGAAATGACCTCCTTAGGCTTTGAAGAATCCCTCTCTCCCTACAGCGAAACGCCTGCCGATATCGCCTGTGTGCTGAAAGGCACTGCTTTTATCACGGAGAAAAACATCTTGGAGCGCGTCGTCACCCATATCACAGACGGCTGCGTCATCGGCTATAAATATTTTGATTTTGGGAAAGATTTTTCGAGTAAAACGATTGAATTCGCCGCCAGAATCGGCGGCTGCGGCTGTGACTGCACTCTGCACATCCTAATCGACAGTGAGGACGGCACGGAGATTGGCTGCTGCCCTATCGGGCACGACGATGCTCTGGTAAGGACAAGGGTAAACATCGTCACCGGACGCCACGCCCTGTTCTTTAAAATCACCACTGATTACACCGGCTGGACTGCCGACTATTTCAGAGGGCGCAGTCTGTTTGAACTAAAGTCGTTTTTATTTTTAAAATGACGGGAATTGCATTACCAGAACCTAAAATGTTCAGTTTGCGTTTGCGCCACGGGAAATATAGTATTATAATAAAAGACACAAAAAAAGCGCGAGACGGGAATCGAACCCGCGACCCCCTCCTTGGCAAGGAGGTG
>CAMWUP010000250.1 GCA_947177465.1 uncultured Lachnospiraceae bacterium | reverse complement strand
GAACCCGCGACCCCCTCCTTGGCAAGGAGGTGCTCCACCGCTGAGCCACTCGCGCTTATCATATGTCCACACTTAACGGACAAGTAATATTTTACTACAGCAATTCATTTTTGTCAACCATAGAATTTTATATTTTGCAATATTTTGCAACGTCAGACGATTTATCTGTCAAATCATGAAAGGGGGCATGACAATGACGAAACACTTCTACCGCCTTATGCTTCTTGCTGCAATACTGCTTCTACCCGCCTGCAGCCTCAAAACCGACAGCGACCGGCTCGGCGATTATCCGCTCAGCGAAATAGAACTTGCAACTCCACGCTCATACCCATCCGCCGAGCATGCAGCCGCACATGTACTGCCGCCATATGTTTTGTACGGTGACGTTCTCCATGTCCGCATAATCTATGCTTATTACTATGAAGAGAATGAAATAACTGCAGACTGGGAGTATGGCTATATTTTGGAAAAATGGGATGGCAGCCGGTGGCATACCCTGTATCATTACGGACTGACAGAAACATCTGATTCAGAAGAAACGCCTGATTTGCTGCAGCACTCCGCAGAGGGCGCTGCCTTTGATGCAGATTTTGAACAGGTTTTTTCAGAGTATGGCGCAGGTTTATATCGTATTATCAGAAAATGTAACCCGACTTCAAGTCATGATGAACCCTTCTACTGTGCACGAAACGTACGACTTGTCGATACAAAAGATTCTGAAAACAGTATTACCTTTCAAGAGCTCTTCGGAGCAGAGGAACGTCCCTCTGACATGATATTGAAAAAAGGGAAAGACACACTGGAATTAACAGATGAGGACGCAGAGTCAATTTTTCAGTTTATCTGTCAAATGCATTGCGTCGACACCGGAACCGATAATTCCAGAGTTGGCCTCAGCTCAGTTGACCAAGAATACCACGTATGCTTTCTCCTGAGTGACGGCAGCTATTTTACTATCACACCTTTTTCAGGCAAAACGTTGGACGGGAAAAGTTATTCCGCAATATGCCAGGGAGCAGGATTGGCAGAGGCAATCTTCTTGTATGACAAAGATAATGATTTGCGCCATATCATATGCCCTGATTAAGTGAAGTGCGGGGATTTCATCTATTAACCATGAAATCCCCGCCTTCTCTCCATCTGTATTTTTCACCGGAAAGAAACATCTCTATTCCAATGTTTTCCCCAAATATAGCACCAACTCTCCCTCTTCCACTTCCGAAAAAAGAAATTCCGTAAATCCTAAGTGCAGGTAAATTGCCCCGCTCCAGCTCTTCTTTTAAAGCCAGCCGATACTCCATTATATTACCTCGCTACTCTGCCAGCTTATCCGCATACTTAATCCGGTAAATACGGCGCAGGGAATCGTTGATGCGCTCTTCGGAAATCGTACCGTTTCGAACTGCCTCTAAAACCCCTTCATATGCCTTCTCAAAATCCTCAGGCATCAGTATCATGTCACAGCCGGCGCGCAGTGCCAGAATTGCCGCCTCATCCGCCTCATAATACTCAATTATTGCGCCCATATTCATGGCGTCCGTGATAATGACGCCTTCAAAGCCAAGCTCTTCCCGAAGAATATCTGTTACTACCTCACGCGACATGGTACAGGGTGTATTGTCTCCGGTAAAAGCAGGCGCCGCCATATGGCTGACCATGACAAAGTCCGCTCCGGCTTCTATTCCCGCCTGAAAAACCACAAATTCTTCTGCCCTGAACTGCTCTGCAGTCCTTTCTGTTGCAGCAAGTCCCACATGCGTATCATCAACGCTGCTGCCAATGCCCGGGAAGTGCTTCAGGCATGAACTGACGCCATTCTCCTCAAGTCCCTGCACCATGGATGCCACCATGGAAGACACTATCGCGCTGTCGCTGCCATAAGAGCGATCTCCGATAATACTGTTTTCCACATTATTGATATCCGCCACCGGTGCAAAATCCAGATTAAAACCATATTCGCCAAGATAACCGGCAATGGTCTGCCCTGCCTGATATGCCTGTGCAGGATCGGCTGTCGCACCGATTGCATGTGCTCCGCCTGCATTTTCTGCAAGTCCGGCCTGTACAAGACGACTCACCAGACCGCCCTCCTCGTCTACAGAAATAAACAGCGGGTACCTGCTGTAAAGTAAACTATTGGAAATCATCTCCTTTAACTGCTCAGACGATTTTATATTTTTCTGAAAATAAATCAGACCGCCTACAGCCCACTTATTCAGCGCATCTTTTGTACCTTCACCCGCCTGTATCACCGTACCGGCTCCGGTAATCGACTCCGGCGTAACAATAAAGAGTCCCGCCACTTTATCCTCAAGCGGCATAAACTCTATCGCCGCATCAATAATCTCATCCAGTTTTTCTTCCGGCGTCGGCTCCGGTACCGTATCTGAAACCTCCGGTTTTTCCAGACTTTCCTCCGGTCCTACCAAATCCTCAATCTCTCCTGCCATAGACTCATTATCGTTCGGTTTTGCAGGCAGCTTCTTTCCGATCATGATGACTGCCGCCACAACGCCCACGACAATCAATATAACAAACACTACCAGTGTCAGATAGGCAAATACCTGATTACGCTTTCTTCTCCTCCGTCTCTCCTCTCGTCTGATAAGGTCCACAGCGCTGGTATCCGTTTTTTTAGCCTGACTGTTTCTTGCGTTTTTTGCCATCTAACCATTCTCCTCCACAGTATATGGTATATCATACCCTATTTTTGGACACTTTTCTACAGGAAATAATCTACTTTTCTTATTTTTTTCTTAATTTGCTTCATAATCCCTGATTTTTTCGTCCCTTATAGTATGGGCAGAAATATATTTTTCACTTCCTTTGTTTTTTATTACATTAAAAGAGCGCACCGATTATTCTTAATCAATGCGCCCTTTCAGACTATGCTATCCAATGGACTACCCTCCTATGAAATTATGATAATGGTTTACAGTTACCGAATTCTCATCCATATTTTTTCTTTTGTATCTTTCCACTTCTTCATTTGTACTGATTGTACTGTAACGTCAACTTACATTTTATCGGTTGCATTTCGTTACTTTTTCCTGTGTACTTGTATACTTTTTTCTTTGGTACTTATATTCATTTGTATTTTAATATGGATATAAGAATAAAATTTACGTTTTAGGTGGACCGTACCTCACTTTCTTTTGTATTAGCACTTCTGCTTTTGTCTGTCTGTTTCTTTGTTTGTAAGTCCATTATATATTTCTATTCTTCATTTGTCAACACTTTTTTCTAATTTTTTTGAAAATATTTGTCATTTTTTGTATTTTCTCCATTTTTTTCCATAACTCTACAGAATACTACTTCAAATATGTACACAAACTGCCCAAGCTTCCTTAACACAATCTCTGCGTTTTTATCAGAGCGAGAGCGCGTCTGAAGAGACATAAGCCTGACTGACGGCGTGACTTGCGATGTAACTTGCGGCGTAACTTGCAACGTGACTTGCTGCAGCACATGTGCAAAATCCAAATTCAAGCACCGCTTGATTCCTCTTCCGCCACACATATGTTACAATCATTATGACGTCAAAACAAAGCACAAAAACACCGCGGCAATACTCATACATGAAAGCAGGAGGAAAGAAAATGTTTGACACAATGAAAGTTGCAGAAGAAATCAGAACTGCACGAATCGCGAAAAACATGACACAGGTGAATCTGGCAGACCAGATGGGCGTCAGCTATCAGGCAGTCTCCAACTGGGAGCGCGGCAATTCCATGCCGGACATCAGCAAACTGAGCGAGTTATGCGGGATTCTCGATATAAGCTTTGAACAACTGCTGGGGTCCGAGCAGCAGGCGCAAAAAATACAAAAAGTCATGGAATACACTGAAAACGGAAGCGAACAAAATCCATCCTTTGCAGAAATCAGCGATGTTGTGCCCCTTATGCCGCCGAAGACACTAAGCGAAATAGCGGAAAATATAGAAGTTGACTTAAACGGGCTGATTGGACTGGCTCCTTTTCTGGACAAAGATGTGGTAGACAGACTGGCAGAAAAGCTTGACACAAAAGAAGGCATGGACCTCTGCCTGCTCTGCGGGCTGGCTCCTTTCGTTGACAGCAGCACCTTGGAAAAGCTGACCCAAAACGTGGAAACAGTTGACTTAAACGGGCTGATTGGACTGGCTCCTTTTTTGAACCGAGACACGGTA
>CAMWUP010000249.1 GCA_947177465.1 uncultured Lachnospiraceae bacterium | reverse complement strand
AACGTAACCGGCGAGGCAGCAACAGCAGCAGTTGCAGCAATGAACGAGGGTGATGTTGTATTATTGCAGAATACACGTTTCCGCGGCGCAGACGAGACAAAGAACGGCGAAGGCTTTAGCAAGGAGCTGGCTGATTTGGCAGACTTGTATGTATGTGATGCATTCGGATCTTCTCACAGAGCACACGCTTCCGTTGAAGGTGTAACAAAGTGTATTACAGCAAAGGGCGGCGAGAACGCAGTAGGCTACTTAATGCAGAAGGAAATCGAATTTTTAGGAAATGCAGTTGAGAATCCGGTAAGACCGTTCGTTGCAATTCTTGGCGGCGCAAAGGTTGCTGACAAATTAAATGTAATCTCCAATCTGCTGGAGAAATGCGATACACTGATTATCGGCGGCGGTATGGCTTATACCTTCTTAAAGGCACAGGGCTATGAAATCGGCAAGTCTCTGGTGGACGACAGCAAGCTTGACTACTGTAAGGAAATGATGGAAAAGGCAGAGAAGCTTGGCAAGAAGCTGCTGCTTCCGGTAGATTCCGTTACCATTACGGATTTCCCCAACCCCATCGATGCGCCTGTTGAGGTAGAGGTGTATGATGTAACCAATATGCCTGCGGACAGAGAGGGTTGTGATATCGGTCCCAAGACGGCGGAAATGTTTGCAGAGGCTGTCAAGTCAGCCAAGACTGTAGTCTGGAACGGACCTATGGGCGTATTTGAAAATCCGACTCTGGCAGAGGGTACCATTGCCGTTGCAAAGGCTCTGGCTGAGACTGAGGCAACCACGATTATCGGCGGCGGCGATTCCGCAGCGGCTGTCAACCAGTTAGGCTTCGGCGACAAGATGTCCCATATTTCCACAGGCGGCGGCGCTTCTCTTGAATTCCTTGAGGGCAAGGAGCTTCCCGGCGTGGTTGCGGCCGACGACAAATAAATTCCGGCGGCAGAAGGAAATGGCGGAAAGTGCTGATAGCAGCAAAGCACCGGCAATGGTAAAATGCCGGTGGAAGATAAAGAAAGTGAGATAATAAAAATGGCAAGAAGAAAAATCATTGCCGGCAACTGGAAAATGAATATGACGCCCAGTGAAGCCGTGGCATTAATCGAAAAGTTAAAGCCGCTGACAGCGACAGATAAGGCAGACGTAGTATTTTGTGTGCCTGCCATCGATATTATTCCTGCTGTGGAAGCGGTAAAGGGAAGCAATATCGAAATCGGTGCGGAAAATATGTATTTTGAGGAGAAGGGCGCTTACACAGGCGAGATTTCTCCTGCTATGCTCACCGATGCAGGTGTAAAGTATGTTATCATCGGACACTCTGAGAGAAGAGAGTATTTCGCAGAGACAGATGAGACAGTCAATAAGAAGGTGTTAAAGGCATTTGAGCATGATCTGACGCCGATTATCTGCTGTGGCGAGTCCCTGACGCAGAGAGAACAGGGGATTACGATTGACTGGATACGTCAGCAGATAAAGATTGCTTTCCTTAACGTGACTGCAGAGCAGGCAAAGAAAGCGGTCATTGCTTATGAGCCTATCTGGGCAATCGGAACGGGCAAGGTAGCAACAACCGAACAGGCGCAGGAGGTATGCGCTGCAATTCGTGTCTGCATCAGTGAAATTTATGATGCTGCAACAGCAGAAGCAATCCGTATTCAGTACGGCGGCTCTGTATCTGCGGCAAGCGCTCCCGAGCTTTTTGCACAGCCTGATATCGACGGCGGTCTGGTAGGCGGCGCTTCCCTGAAGGAAGATTTTGGCTCGATTGTCAACTATTAATCTGCTTCGCAAATGAATAGTCGTGAATGATGAAATTGCAGATGGTGATTTTAAGGGGACTGCCGTATGGCAGTCCCTTTGACATAGACATCGGGGAAGTTGTGTTTGCCATAAATACGCGAATGAGGTATAATAAACTTGACCAAGAGCAATAAAAGACTTATCATTATTATAATAAGTAAACCGTAAAGTACGGAAGGGGAAGATAACATGGTTGAATATGGGAGAAGAAAAGTACGTCTGGGGGATGCGCTTGTAAAGGACGGCATGATTAGCGAGGAACAGCTGCAAAAAGCGCTGGAGCTTCAAAAGGGAAGCGGCAGAAAGCTGGGCGAGACGTTGATAGATGCCGGAATGGTGACGGAAGAAAATATTGCCAGAGTGCTCAGTAAGCAGCTTGGCTATGAGAGTATAGATTTACAGAATATTTCGGTTTCAAAAGATGTGCTGGATTTGGTGACACCTTCTGTATTAAAGAAGAATAGGGTGCTTCCCATAGAATATGCGCCCGACAACATGAACATCCTGCGTGTCGCTATGGCAGACCCGCTGGATTTGGATGCGATGGACGATATTTCCATCATCACAGGCTGTCAGGTAGAACCGCTGGTATCAACGCCCAGAAGCGTCATGCTGGCAATTGACAGGTTCTATGGACAGGCAGAAGTGGCTACTGCTTTGGAGGATTATGCAAAAGAGCGCCTGATTGTGGAGGAAGAAGATGCCTTCAGTGAGGATATCAACAATTCCCCCATCGTTATTCTGGTAAAAGAAATGATAGAGAAGGCGGCGAGACAACGCGCCTCCGATATTCATATTGAACCACTTGAGAAGAAAGTGAGGGTGCGTTACCGTATCGACGGTGCGCTCTATGAAAAAGGAAGGTATGATGTGCGCATCCTGCCCGCAATGGTTGCCCGTGTTAAGATTATAGGCGGCATGGATATCTCAGAAAAAAGAAAGCCGCAGGATGGCAGAATTACGCAGATTGTAGACAGGACGGAATACGATATTCGTGTATCCATTCTTCCAACGGTCTACGGGGAAAAAATCGTAATGCGTCTTGCTTCCAAGAATGCGCTCAACCGTGAGAAAAGCCAGTTGGGCTTGAAACCTGTTGAGATGCAGCAGTTTGATCACATTTTAAAAAATCCACACGGCATCCTTTTAGTAACAGGACCTACCGGAAGCGGCAAGTCAACCACGCTTTACACAGCGCTCAGTGAGTTAAACACTGAAGATGTAAATATTATTACGGTAGAGGACCCTGTGGAGGCAAATATCGACGGTATCAATCAGGTGCAGGTAAATAACAAGGCGAATCTGACCTTTGCCAGCGCCTTGCGTTCTATTCTGCGTCAGGACCCTGATATCATTATGATTGGTGAGATTCGTGACCAGGAGACGGCAGGAATTGCTGTACAGGCGTCTATTACAGGACACCTTGTGGTAAGTACCCTGCATACAAACTCCTCTGCCAGTACCATTACCCGTTTGGCAGACATGGGGGTGGAACCGTATCTGATAGCAGATTCCGTGGTTGGTGTTATTGCGCAGCGTCTGGTGAGAAGGCTTTGCCCGAACTGTAAGAAGCCGCATATTGCCACAGAGGAGGAAGCAGAGCTTTTGGGCGTGAAATCAGAGGAGCCGGTGCAGATTTATGAACCCTGCGGCTGTCCGCAATGTGACAATATGGGCTATAAAGGTCGTATCGGTGTATATGAGATTATGGAAATGTCACAGGATTTGAAAACCATTATCAGTAAAAACGGTTCGGCAGAAGCGATTAAAGAGCAGGCGATGAAAAACGGCATGCACACGCTGCGCATGAGTGCTGCTGAATACGTGCTTTCCGGTGTTACTTCATTTAATGAAATGATGAAGGTGTCTTTTGATTCCTAAATGGAACTGCGGGAATGATTTCATAAACAACCAAGAACTTACAAGGCATTAGCGGAAGGATTCGTTAGTGCCTTTGCCATTTGACGGTCTGTGGATAATAGAAATTGTGACAATGTCATTGTTTAAGCTAGCTTTTGAAACTTTTCGCTGTGCAAAGATACGGTTTCTTTCAGTAATTCGACATCTGTAAGAACAGAATCCATTTTGTCACAATAACACTTATATCGACTATATGTGCCAGTATAACAAGCTTCAATGGTGGTCAGTCGGGGAAGAATCAGGTTTTCCTGACATAATCTAAACTGATGCAAATGGTCATTTGCAGATTGCAAGCCGTCTTTCAGATATGCCACATCGATTTTTAAATAAGCTACGTCGACTTTGAGAACCTGCACATCGTCCTTTAACTCAGCCACCTCAACCTTGAGAACCTGAACATAGTCCTTGAGATCGGCGACTTCAAAGTAGAGCACATGGACTACTAAGATTGGAAA
>CAMWUP010000248.1 GCA_947177465.1 uncultured Lachnospiraceae bacterium | reverse complement strand
TAATAAGGTTTATCGTGATTTGTGCTAATATAATTGTTTTTTTGCCAACCGGAGTGGCGTCAAAGCGCTTGTATATTTTTTTCTCCTTACATTCGGCTAATGTCAGGGGAAATGCCATCAGACCGGTAACACCGATAACCATTACGGCGTATGCCGGAACACAAATATCCATACTTCCGAGTGAAGAACCGGGGTACATGGGTGTATTTCCGTATATACTTCCAAACAGAAGAAGCATGAGAACGGGAAATACAAGGGTAAAGAAAAAACCGAAAAAATCCCGCAGGAACAAAAGAAACTCTGTTTTATAGAGTACTAAAAATAGTTTTGTGCTATGCTTCATAGATTCCTCCCATAGTAAGCCCTTTTGTTTTAGGGGCAATCATTAAGTACAGTTTTTCCAAGGAAACAGTGTCATACCATTCATGTTCCGGAATACGACTTTTTGCGTATGCACGGAATTCCTGCTGCGAGCCGAAAAATTGCTGTTTTCCTTTCTCAAGATAGAGAATTTTGTCAGCAAGCGCTTCCACCTCATCCAAATAATGAGAAACCAGAATAATGGAAATACCGTTTTCTTTTATATCTTTAAAACTGTTCCACATACTCTGTCTGACTTCCGGGTCGAGACCGGTAGTCAGTTCATCCAGCATCAAAAGCTTTGGACGTCCCATAAGGGAAAGCAGGATGGACAGACGCTGCTTTTCTCCACCGGAGAGCTTGCTAATCCGGCACTTTCTTTTGCTGTCAAGATTCAACTGCGACAGTAGTAAATTCCAGTCTGCAGGTTTTTTATAAAAGCTTGCAAAGAGTCTGCACTGTTCTTCCACTCTGATTTTGGAGGGATATTCTGTTTCCTGTAGCTGAACGCCCATTTTGTGATAAATTTCACTGCGATGCAGCCAGGGATTTTTTCCGAAGACCAAAATGGCATCATTGTCCGGTTTTCGTAAACCCTCAATACACTCCACAGTCGAAGTTTTTCCGGAGCCGTTCTGCCCGATAATTGCCAGAAGCTCTCCTTCCTCCAGCGAAAATGAGACATTTTGAAGTGCCCGCAAATTCTTATATGTTAAATTCAGATTTTCCACCTGTACGATTTTTTGTGCCATATAATCCTCCGTTTCTTTTTTGTTTTATCTTACAGCAGACCCTGCTAACAGACAATGAGGTTTGCAGAAGCGGCAGTGCCCGCTGCGCAAGAGGTAGAAATTCATGCGCCAAATGCAGGTATCAGAAGCACAGAGTGTGGTATAATGTCCGTAAAGGGCAGCTTTTCGTGTCTCTGCCCGCTGCTTACAAGCTATATAACAGGGGTGCATCATGAAGGTAGAGTGTAAAATCAGTACGGATTGTAAAGAACCTTATGCGGTTCTTCATATAGAGAAAATGACGCCGGTAATTGCGGAGGCGATTTCTTTGTTAGAGAGGGCGGAAACCGATTCTTTGACGCTGATTGCGGTGAAGGAGGGAAAGACATACTTTATTGAGCCGGAAAAGTTGGACCTGGTGTGTACGGAGGGGCGGGAGATTGTCTGCTATGACGGGATGAAAAACCGATATGTGCTGAGCAGACCCCTGTATGAGCTGGAGCAGATTCTCGGCAGCCGGTTTGTCCGAATATCCAAATCCACCATCATCAACATCAGGCGAATCAGTCATGTAGCAGCAGGATTTAACGGAACGATGGAATTGGTTATGAAAAATGGAATGGAGAGCTATATTTCCAGAAGTTTTCGAAAATTATTTAAAGAAAGGCTGGGATTGGAATGAAACATATGGTGAAGACAGTAATCAAATACATTTGTTATGGTATTTCGTGGGGCTGTACGGTTCTTGTGCTTTCTTGTCTTATTGGTTCTATGTTTGGCGGAGACGATTTTCTGTTACTGATAATGGAGGATTTTACGAGACAGGCGATTGGCGCTATGATTGTCGGGATTGGCTGTGGTTCGGTTTCTATTGTTTATGAATTTGAGAAGCTTCCTGAAGCCGCAAAAAGACTGATACATTTCGGAGTCGGTATGGGCGTTTTTTATCCTACTGCTCTCTACTTAGGCTGGATTCCCTTTTATCCGAACCATATTCTGTATACCATTTCTCAGATTTTAATTTCCTGCGGTATATTTGTAGCAATTTGGTTCTGCTTCTATCTCTTTAATCGGGGCGAAGCGAAGAAAATCAACGACAGGCTGCGTGAGCTGGAAAAGAATTATGATGAATAACAAAACAGCATGAACGAGTATCGCCCATGCTGTTTTAAAATCGATGCGACAGGATTTGAACCTGCGACCTCTACGTCCCGAACGTAGCGCTCTACCAAGCTGAGCCACGCATCGCTCCTATGCCGAACATAAGAATCATACAATAAATAGCAGCAGATGTCAAGAATTTTGTTTCCAATTCCAAAACTCATGTACCAGACTGCGGTAGCCCCATGCCTTTCTTAAATTTTCCCCTTCTTTCATTGTAAGCTTGCACGAATCTTTTTCGCTTTTGACATGGAAAGTACACCATTTGAAATGTCAACATTAAGCAAAACCGGCAAATGGTACTCTTTGGCAAAGAACCCCTCTGCCTTTAATTCCGCCAATATTTCTACACAAAGCTGAATCAGCTTGTCCCGAAAACGTTTGATTTTATTTTCTGTTCCCAACGCTCGGCTATGAATGGAAAGCTCTCTGCATATCGGGTCAAACAAATGAAGGACACAAGACGCATCACAGCACCACTCGTTTATGCAATAGGTAAAATACTCTTTCTGGGAAGATTCTTTAGCTACAAGTTTATCCAAATGTGATTTTGTATTTGCTGCGCCTGCTACCATAGTGCCTTCATCATCAACATACAAACCAAACGAAATAATCTCTTCCTGCCCATATGATTTTACGATTTGCCGAAATGCCTCCTGCGCAGCCTGTTTTAGCGGCTCTTTGATAACTGCAAAATCGAAAGGAACAGGTTTTGGCATAACTACAAGCTGTTTCACAAATTCATCAAAAGTATTTGCCACTGTGGCTGTTATTTCCCAATAAAATTTTTCATTGATGTACCGCCAGTCACCGCTTACAGGTTCATCTGTATCACCGCGTTTTGATTTCCGTGTTATAAATTCAACGGTCGGTTCTCCATCTGCCCCGCAGTTCCTATAATTCAGGACGAAAAACTCATAGTCTGCATCCCAGCTTTCCCCAATGACAACTAAATGGGGGATATTATAAAGAAGACTTGGGTAATCGCATATCTGATTCAGATACGGGCATTCTGGCTCAATATGACCGATTGGACTAATATGATTTATCTTCACATATCGAATTACATTGTCGGCTTCATCACGAATGGGAACTCCGTTACGCTTGAGTAAACCGCCATTTTGCGAGGCTGTGGCAAGTTCAATGTATGAGGCGGGCAGTTTCACGTCAAGCCTTTTCTCATGCGCAATCAATTCTTCATCAGTCGGAAATGGCAGCGTAAATCTTTTATATTCACTTGTTACAGGTTTCCATAGCTTATTAAAATCAGCATCCACAAAATAATTCATTCATCCTTACCACTTTTCACTTCATTATCATACACATACCGATATTCCCTTATTTTACGGTTCCCCAACAAAATTATAAACAATCCGCACTTCCTGTTCCTTTTCCATTGCGTCCGTCAGTTTCAGGAAATGCTTTTCCTAAATGCTTATTTACAATAGCATAAAACGGCGTGTTTGTCCATTTCTTCCGGTTTTTTGGTTATATTTGCGGAGAGCTTCTTTCAGGGACAGAAGAATGCAGAAGTGTGGCAGGGCTGATTCAGAACAGAGTACAGCTTATCTGAATGAAAGAATGTAATCTATTTAGTTAAAATTTCATTGTTTTATGGTAGTGGTAAGTTTATAATGAAAGGAAAGATAACGGACCAAACAGGAGGCATTATGTACGACACCATTGTAACACTGAAAAAAGGCGGCGGCAGAGCGTTTAAGGCAGGCGGCGCATGGATATATGACAATGAGATAGAATCGGTAATGGGAGATTTTACAGACGGCGATATCATTACGCTGCATGATTTTGACGGTTATTTTCTGGGATATGGGTTTATCAATACAAAATCGAAGCTGACCGTCAGGATACTGTCGCGGAAAAAGGATACGGTAATCGACGACGCTTTCTTGGAAAAAAGAGTGCAGGATGCGTGGG
>CAMWUP010000247.1 GCA_947177465.1 uncultured Lachnospiraceae bacterium | reverse complement strand
CATAAAAAATAGTTATTTAGTGCGCTGTTGTATCCTTTATTATATTGGTATGATAAAAACAATAAGCATAGTTTTATTGTTTTGGAATCTGAGAAAGGTTAATACCACTATGAGCAGGGCAAAAAAGGGCAGTAATGTTGAAATCGGCATAAGGCTGCGGATTATCAGGGAGAATCTCGGAAAGTCGCAGGAGGAATTTGCGGAGATATTGAACGTTACTGACGACCATTACAGAAAAATCGAGAGCGGCAGCACGGGGCTGACACTGGAGAAGGTCAGAATTCTGTATGAAAAATTAAATATAGACCCTACGTTTCTGCTGACAGGGGAGCAAATGGAGGAATTTGATTTAGACAAATATCTTGTCAACTGCAGCAAGGAGCAGAGAGCGAATCTGCTGAAGCGTTGTTTGGAATATATATCAGCATATATAACGAGATAGGGGAACAGGCTTAGAAAACAATAGCCGCCGAAGTGCCGTGTGCATGGAGGCGGCTTGTTTAATTTATAGAAAAACGGGGCAAGGAAATGCAGGGCAGTGAAAAGAATTTTCGTGAGTTTTATTATGGTACCTATGACGCGTTTTACAAGTATGTCAAAAAAATGACAGGGAGGGAAAGCGTGACGGAAGACATTGTACAGGAGAGCTACTGCGCGGCATACCGATGCTGGGATATGCTGGAAGAGCATCCCAAACCGGTCGGCTGGCTGTATAAGACGGCAGCTTATTTAATCAGCAATATGCGAAGGCGGAAGGAGAGTCAGGTGGTATCTCTTGAAGCAGTGCAGGAGGCAGAAGAGTCCATGCGTACGGCTGACGTCTATGAGTCAGTTGAGATGGGGATTATGCTGCAGAATATGCTGCCGCAAAAGGAGTGGGAGCTGCTGTATAAATATTATATAGAAGGGTACAGCGGCGCAGACATTGCCGTACAGATGGGAATGTCAGAGGAAAACATAAGGATGAGACTCAGCCGGACCCGCAAAAAGCTGAGGGAAAAGCTGCAGGTTTGAAAAAGATTGCGTTTTTGGCAAAAAAATGCAGGGATTTTATAAAATTTCCTGTTACATTTCTTCTCTTTCGGCACATTAACTTATTAGGGGCATGGAAGAAAGGCAATGATTCGGAAATGACACAAAAGAGGAGGAGATTTGATTTATTGAAACGTTTAAAAATAGCAGTGGAAGGAATTGCCAGCGCGGGCTATGACGCACTCTGTGCCGTTCTGGAGCTGGAATTTTTGTCAGATGGACAGATATGGCAGTTTTATGATGTACCGGAATGTGTGTGGTATGAATGGAGAAAAACGGAGGCTGCCGTCTCTTTCTTTCATACCAATATTGCAGGGAAGTATCATGCAAAATTAATAGGAAACGCAATGGACTAATATCGGAAAACGGGCATAGGCTTTAAGGGGGCCTGCCCGTTTCTATTTTGTTTTCAAGTTTCATTGCGAAAACAGGCGTATTTTGTTATAATAAAGCAGAATAAAGCGTCTGTCAGAAGAAAGAGGGGCTGGCAGTCATTTCGTAGAGGAGGGGAGAAATCGATGATATTTAAGTGTAAAAATTGTGGCGGCAATGTTGTATACGATCCGGAAATACAGAAAATGCACTGCCCGTACTGTGATGGTGTAGACAGTGAAGAGAAAAAAACAGAGCAGCAATCCATCTATAACTGTATCAATTGTGGCGGAACATTCAGTGATATAGGTGATTTTACGTCAGCTTCCCGCTGTCCGTACTGTGGGGATTATATTGTATTTGATGAAAGAGTTTCAGGCGCTTACAAGCCGAACCATATCATCCCCTTCGTTTACAGTAAGGAAATGACAAAGAAAAAGCTTCGTGAAAAATTTAAGTCCTGCGTGTTTGCCCCGAGTGATTTTCTGTCCGAGGTAAAGCTGGATAGCATGAACGGCGCCTACGTCCCTTTTTGGATGTACGATTACCATGTACACGGAAGGTACGACGGGGAGGGCAATAAGATACGCAAATGGGTGAGCGGCAACAGGGAATATACGGAGACCAGCGTGTACCACATTGTCAGGGAGATGGAGGTCGATTTTGATAAGATGCCGGTGGATGCATCCAACGCCATGCCGGACAATATCATGGATTTGATGGAGCCGTACAATTACGGACAGATGATAGATTTTAAAGAAGAGTATATGTCGGGCTTTATGGCGGAGCGCTACAATCAGGACGATATGGCGCTGGAGCCCCGCGCGGTGGGCAAGGCAAAGGCAGATGCGGAGATTCTTCTGCAGGGCAGCATAAGCGGGTATGTGGGTCTGAAAAGCAGCGTAAACAATCAGGTATCGCTGTCACGGACAGAGACCAATTACGCGCTGCTGCCGGTCTGGGTCTACAATTACAAATACAAGGGTGAGGATTTTACCTTTCATGTAAACGGGCAGACAGGAAAAATCGTAGGTAAAGTGCCCCTTTCCAAGGCAAAGGTGTGGGGATACGGCGCGACTGTGTTCGCTTCGGTGTTTACGCTGTTAATGCTGGTACGCCAAATGCTTCTGTTCCTGTAGGCGTGGATAAAAGAGTGTTTTGAGGGATGGAGATTAGAATGAAACAATATTTTTCTTATTTTAAATTTTTATTTATTACAATTGGCGTTCTGGCGGTGCTGACGGGCGGTATAGGGCTTGCGCGCAGCTTGACGGAGAACTATGTCAGAAAAAACGGCGAGGCGCCCAAAGAAAGGGTTTTTGACTATGCGGATGTCCTGACAACTGCGGAGGAAAAGAAGCTTGCGGAGCAGATTGCAAAGCGGGAAAAGCAGATAGGCTGCGATATCGTCATTGTGACGATTGACGAATCCGTGCTGGATTTGTATGGGTACAGCAGCTGGGAGCGTGCCATGCGGGATTTTGCCGATGATTTCTACGATGTGAATGACTTTGGTTTCAATCGGGTGCACGGAGACGGTGTGCTGCTTCTGGATAACTGGTACGAAGGAGAGGAGGGAAGCTGGCTTTCTACCTGCGGACGGGTGCTGGAGCGTTACTCGAATTCTATGATAAATTCTGTGCTGGACGACGTTTATAATAAGGTGGAGAAAAGCCCCTACAAAGCCTACAGTGCCTATATCGAGGATATTTACCGTGATATGTCGAGGGGCAGAATCAACATACATCCATTGCTTCTTTTGGGGATTGCGGTTGTGGCGGCAGTGATTTTCATTGTTTCTCACATGAAGACCAAAGAGGGGGAAAAGACCACCGGCGCGTCCACCTATGTGGAGAATGGAAGCGTGCAGTTTACCGTAATGCGTGACGAGCTGATAAACAAGCATGTGACGAGCGTTGCGTATAACCCCAGCTCCGGCAGCAGCGGCGGTCATTCCGGCGGCGGAGGCAGGCATACCAGCAGGGGCGGCGTCAGTCACGGCGGCGGGGGCAGGAGACGGTAAGAGCGTGCGAAGAGATTTTAAATAGATAAAATTAAGGCAAAGAGCGCATAAAAAAGCACCCACATGACGGTATGGGTGCTTTTTTATGTGTTATATACATTTTAAGCCATTTTGTTTACTGCGATAGCAAGGCGGGATACTTTTCTGGAAGCATTGTTCTTGTGGTATACTCCCTTGGAAGCAGCAGCCTCAATTATCTTTGTTGCATTGGCTAAAGCGGCAGAAGCAACAGCCTTATCGCCGGTTTCAACGGCAGCAAATACTTTTTTCATTGCTGTCTTAACGCTTGACCTGATAGCTTTATTTCTGTCAGCCTTGGTTTGTGCTACTAAAATTCTCTTTTTTGCAGATTTGATGTTAGCCAATATCTACACCTCCCATTTTCCGATGCTCTTGTTTTTTAGAAAATGTTTCATTTAGGCCTGACACGGACGACCAATGTAAACATACGCATATTATTTTAGAGGAACAAGCCGCGAATGTCAATACATATTTTTCCGCTTTCTGCAAAAAATGTTACTGTTCAGTGTAATAAAATCAAAATGCAGAAAGGTACGGGATAAAATGAGCTGTTTTCAGGTAAGGACGGACTTGGCACTGGAGGCAAGAGAGAGTATTACGGACGCGGACAGTACACTGCGCGGTGTGAAACTGGAGGAAGACTACGACGAGGAAACGGACATCAGAGTCACCAAAGTAGAAATCACCACAAAAAATGGTGCAAAAGCTATGGGAAAGCCCATGGGCACCTACATTACCAT
>CAMWUP010000246.1 GCA_947177465.1 uncultured Lachnospiraceae bacterium | reverse complement strand
GCTTTTATGTCAGCTCTATTACGCCTTCCGCCACAGGATGACAGCCTGCGCAGATTTACTATATGAGCCGCGATAAGATTCCGGCAGCCTGCGGAGCGCTCAATATGATGCTGATTGCCATATGTTATCAGGCGGCCTCTCTGCTCTGGGGCGGCGGCGTCTGGCTTTTTTGTCCCAATGTCAGAGCAATGGGAGGTGGCATGAGGCTTTTGCTTTTTTATGGGGCTTCTATCATGCTTCTGCTGACAACAGGTATGCTTATTGTGATGTTTCTGCCCGGATTTTCGAGGCGTATCTGTGAGAGTATGCTAAAGCTTTTCGGAAAGCTGCATCTGCTTCGCAATCCGGAGGCGGCAAAAGAAAAAATGGGAAGGCAGTTGGCCGAATATGCGAGGGGTGCTGCCTGCATCAGGCAGAATCCGGGACTGGTGCTTCGAGTGTTTGGGTTATGCCTTGTACAGCTTGGATGTCTCTTTATGGTGCCGTGGGCGGTATATCTTGCCTTTGGGCTTGGCGGACACAGCCTGATGGAGATTGCCGGCGTGCAGGCGTTGTTGACGCTTGCCGTGTGTAATCTTCCCCTGCCGGGCGCCGTGGGTCCTGCGGAAGGCGGTTTTGTTGCCGCTTTCCGTACAGTGTTTGGTGCAGAACTGGTGACGCCTGCCATGCTGGTATCCCGTGGTATTAGTTTTTATGCTTTTCTGTTTATCAGCTTTACGGTTTTAGCTGTTGTTCATTTCCGTACCAATGCCTACGGTTTATCTTCGCCGCCGGTAAGCGCTGTGCGGGGCAAATCTTCTGTCGCCGGATTGTAGATTAATTTGCCGTCCCTGGTGAAACGGGAGCCGTGGCAGGGACAATCCCATGTCTTATCGCAGGAATTCCATTTGAGGGCGCAGCCCATGTGAGGGCAGCGCAGGCGGGAGGGAGTAAGAAGTCCTGCAAGAGAGGAACCCATATTACACCAAAGCTGTTTGGTGAGCATATTTCGCGCCGGAGAGAACACTCCGGCGTATTTATTTTGCCTGCCGGTCACCATATCGGTGAGAATACGGGCGGCTGTCATGGAGGAAGTCATACCCCATTCATTAAAGCCTGTGGCCACATAAACATTGGGAAGGACATTGCTGTAAGGACCGATGTAAGGCACACCGTCCAAGCTGATGCAGTCCTGTGCTGACCATGCATAACGTTCAGAAGAGGAGGGATAATGTTTCATGACAAAATTTTTTAATGGTGCAAAATAACAGCCGGATTTTCCGGTACGGTGGTCGCCGCCGCCCACAAGCAGGAGATTGTTATAGCTTCTAAAATACAGACCGTTTTTGCCGTATTCTGTAAAGGAGCCGGGCACGGTATCCGCACCTTCTACAGCCAGCACATAAGAACGTTTTTGGTATAGTTTTGCAAAAAACATACCACAGCCGTTCCAAAAGGGGAAATGGGATGCCACGATGATTTTATCTGCGGCGATGGAAAAATGCTCTGTCAAAGCCAGCCCGGGTTTCAGGGCAAGGATTTTGGTATGTTCCCGTATGTTCAGATTTTTGGAAATTTGGGCAATAAATTTTAAAGGATGAAACTGTGCCTGACGGGGAAATTCTACCGCGGCCAGTGCGGGACGGGGAAGGGGAATTTCATGCAGAAGGCGGGCATTGTAGCCAAGCGCATGCAGCGCCTTCACCTCGTCCTCCATAAGAAGGCTGTTTTCGCAGGAATAGATGCTGGCGGGAATTTCTTCAAAATCACAGTCGATATTTTTGCACAGTGATTTGTAACCGGAAACGGCGTGCAGATTGGCTTCCAGATAAAGGCGTGCCTTGGTGTAGCCGAATTTTTTCATAAGCGTCTGGTAGAGTGTATCATGCTGTGCCGATATGACGGCAGTGGTTCCGGCAGTGGCGCCGCCGCCAACGGTATCTGCTTCGCAGAGGATATAATCCACGCCTGCCTGTTCTAAAAAATAAGCGCAGAGAATACCGGCCATACCGCCGCCTATGATACAGACCTTTGCTTTTTCATCGTGTGTCAGAGTGGGAAAAGAAGGAAGGGTAACTGTGTCAGTCCATAGTGATTTTATCATAATGCTCCTCATTTCTGCATATGCGCTTTGTTCCTGTTTTTGTCTTCAGTATTGCCTTCTGAAAGGAAAATATAAGTGCTGATGAATTTTTGGTGCAACATTTTTAGAGATATGGTACAATGAAAAGGAAATTGCAGGAAGCTTAGCCGTCGTTTTTGTGGCGGAGAGAGGTTTGCTATGGATTGTAAGGAATTTGAAAGGAAAATACCGGCATTTGTGGCAAATGCCCTGGAGTATAAGGAATTAAAAAATTTTCTCTCCCATGTAGAGGGCTGCGCAGAATGCAGGGAGGAGCTTACCATACAGGTATTGATATCCGAAGGTATGGCGCGGCTTGAGGAAGGCAGCGCGTTTGATTTGCAAAGGGAGATGATGCTGCGTATGCAGGAAGCGGAAAAGAGCATACGGCTGCACCGAATGTTCCGGTATATCGGTATTACCATGGAGGCCGTTGCAGTGGCGGCGGTTATTCTGCTGATTGTGGTATTTGCATTATAAGAAAAGATGGAGATTAATATGAGCGAAAAAATCGTACTGATAGACGGACACAGCATATTGAACAGGGCTTTTTACGGGGTACCGGATTTGACAAACGCGGCAGGGCTTCACACCAATGCCATATACGGTTTTCTAAATATTATGTTCAAGATACTGGAAGAGGAAAGGCCGACGTATCTTGCTGTGGCGTTTGACAGGAAGGAGCCGACCTTCCGGCATGAGATGTATGCAGCGTACAAGGGAACAAGAAAGCCCATGCCGGAGGAGCTAAAGGAGCAGGTGCCCGTGATGAAGGAGCTTCTTGATGCCATGCAAATCCAGATACTGGAGCATGCGGGCTGGGAGGCGGACGATATTCTGGGAAGCCTTGCAAAGCAGTCGGAAGAGAAGGGCATGGAGGTATCTTTGGTATCAGGTGACAGGGATTTGCTGCAGATTGCCTCAGAGCATATTAAAATACGGATTCCCAAAACCAAATCCGGAAAGACGGAGATAGAGGACTATTATGAGAAGGACGTGCTCGCCCGTTATCAGGTGACGCCGCAGCAGTTTATAGAGCTGAAGGCGCTGATGGGGGATGCGTCGGACAATATCCCAGGCGTTCCTAAGATTGGGGAAAAGACGGCGACGGAGCTGATGACGGGTTACGGCTCCATCGACAGTATTTATGCGCATCTGGAGGAAATCAAGAAAAAATCGGTGAAAGAAACTCTTTTGGCGAACAGGGAGCTGGCAGATTTAAGCAAGAGGCTAGCCACCATTAAGACGGACTGTGAACTGGATTTTTCCTATGAGAAGGCAAGAGCGGAGGGCTTTTACACCAAGGAGGCGTATGCCCTGTGCAAGAAGCTGGAATTTAAAAATATCTTAAGCCGGTTTGACAGCGAAGCGGCAAAAGGCACGGATTCTTTGGCGAGAGGATTTCGGACGGTAATGTCACTCGCTGACGCGCAGTCGGTTTTCAAAAAGGCAGAGTCTGCAAAGGAAGTGGGCGTCTACCTGTTGGCGGACGGTCGAGAAAAGGAAGATATCACAGGGCTGGCGCTTGCCACTGCCAAGGACGAGGTACGCTTTCTTGCTGTGAATGAGGAGATTACCGACGCTTACCTGCGTGAGTGTCTGGCGATGTTGTCTGCAGATACCTGTCTTTCCGTATTTGATATCAAGCAATATTATTCTTTGATAGAGAAGGAGCATACAGACGGTTATTTTGATATTTTGATAGCGGCATATTTGCTGAACCCGTTAAAAAACGACTACGATACAGAAGCGATTGCGGGCGAGCATTTGGGGTGGATGATGCCCGGGCACAAGGAGGTATTCGGAAAGGGTACCCATAGAGAGGGCTATGAAAAGAATCCAGAAAAATGTGTGGAATATGCCTGCTATGAGGCGGCAGCGGCGCTTGCGGCAAGACCCGTGCTTGTGGAAAAACTGAAAGAGGCGGGCATGTATCGTCTGATGTGTGAAATCGAGATGCCTTTGTCTTTGGTTTTATATGATATGGAGCGGCTGGGCATGCGGGTGCGTCCCGAGGAGCTGAAGGAGTATGGAGAACGGCTGACGGTCAGGATTGCACAGCTCGATGAGCAGATAAATACAGAAGCGGGCACGGATTTCAACATCAATTCTCAATCTCTCTTATA
>CAMWUP010000245.1 GCA_947177465.1 uncultured Lachnospiraceae bacterium | reverse complement strand
TGATCTATGGCTTAGCACTACTTTTTTTCTTCAACTTCGAAAGACAGGTATCATATTTTCGAGTATCCCGCAAGTGTCAGAGTTGTCAAATTCCGAAAGGGAAACTGCAGCTTTCTGCCGTTTCCCTTCAAACTTTCCGCTCCTATATATCTAACCTAAAAGCATATATTCAATGCCAATTCATAAGTTTCTTTGATTTACTGTCTTCCTTGGTTAATCGATAACCATATCTCTCGTACCTTACCCCTACTGCCTGTGATGCCATCATGCCGGTAATTGCAGTCTCTTCCCCTTTGTTTCTCATTTTTATCCCCTTCGTCAGTCTCACACAGCGTTCTCTTCCTATTCTGTTGTATCACAATTGTAAGAATGATTTTCTAAAAATGATATTTCCTCTATGTTCTGCACAATAGCAAACCACTATTTTATCAGTTCCCTTTTACCACTCCCTCCTCGCTGACATATTTAATATTATAGTATTAAGTTATCATGCCAATGCAGACAGTACAAGCGTCAGAGTTGTCAAATTCCATTTTTTGACAACTCTGACGCTTGTATCATTCTATTATAATAACTATACTATTATAAAATAAACCCATTGGAGGTACTTACAAATGAAACACTTTTTCAACCGGACTGCTACCGCTGTTGTTATCGTTACCCTACTGCTTTCTGTCTGCTCTTCAGCAAAGCGGACTTACAACTTTTCCAAGGAAAACCCTAAGGCATCTGTTTGGCTTTTTGCAAATGACGAAGAGCCAAAAACAACAAAACGTACCTAATCATACCATTCCTTCATCTTTCTGCAATAGTGCGCTTCATAGGTTTTTTCCCGACAGAACCGGCTGAGCAGGATGCATGCCTGCAGTTCTGCCTGTCCACTGCAGGCAGTTTCTGTGGCAATTCCCTGCTTCTGACATTCCATGTCGTTCCAGCATTTATCGTATACATAATTATGCAGCATATATATTCTTCCCGATTTCAAACTTTCCTTGATAGCTCTGTCACTGATTCTGTTGGCTTCCCAATATCTCCCTACATTTCCCAGATGGCTGGCTATCCCTTTCATCACCAGTAAGTACATGCTGATGTGTGCTTCGACGTCGTTTTCTTCTTCATATCGGTTATAGATTTCCCATAAGGGTTTAAAGTATCGCCACGCTTCCTGCTCTTCCACACGCGTCGCAATATTGTATATACAGCCGATTTCAGCGCATGTCAGATATCCCTCCTTTAGATTTTTCATATCCGCTGACGCAGCCGTGTACGCCAAGGCTTCCTCTATTTGTTCCACATATTCCCCTCTCGTTATCTTCCCCTGTGCCAACTGATTAATCGCCATCGACCGCTTTATTTCCTGCCTGTTGCAGATATTCTGCATGGAAATCAGCGGCACCAGACGCTGCAACAGTTTTCCTACTCTTTCCTCATCGTGCGCGTTTGCTGCTTTTTCCAATTCTCTATACAACACAACAGCCTCATAGTTGTCTGAAATAACCTCCATACGCTGGTATTCAAAGGGAAGTCCCAGTCTAGCAAGCAATCTCCTGACTACCGCCATCTGCGCCCTGGTTTTATTCTTCTCCAGTCTCTGCAGGGTTCTGGGCTCACAAATGCCTTCGCAAAGCTGTTTCTGTGTCAGCCCCAGCAGTTTGCGCCGCTTTCTTATCACATCCCCAATGTTGTCATTGTCTGTCTGCCAATACAGGTAACAGCAGTTTTCCGTTCTTTCCGAGACATGGTATTTTTTATATAAATCTGACAGCACCTTCTTCAGTTCCCCTGTTTCTGCCATTTCTTTCTCAAAAAGCGCTCCCTGCGCAGAGACAGTCAGCAATTTTTCCTTTATCGCCAACAGCTCATAGAGATAGTACATTCTTCCCGTGGAACGCAGCATGGCAATCGCCTGTCTGCAGAGGCGGAGCAGTTTTTCACATTCCCAGTCCTCCTTGGGCTGCTTCATCTGCACCATACCGTAATAATATACAGCTTTGGGGAAAATTTTTACGCGTCCATACACATCTTTCACTACCTTCTGAAATTCTTCCAGCAGCAGCTCATATGCCGCCTTTTGATAGATATATGGATTTTCCTCCCACTCTATCCTTCCGATGTCCCCGCCAAAGTGGATATACTCCAGAAGCAGATTCCATTCCTGCTGGGAAAATAACTGTTTCCTCCATTTATCATACGCAATTTCCGGCACGGTAAGACGCAGCGCTCTCTCATACAATGCGCACAGCTCTGCTTCCGGCATATTCCGGTATTGCGCAAGCTGCCCCTTCATTGCCAGATAAAACTGTCTTTCTATCACATTGCTATGACGACTGTTATCCTGTTCATACTGCGCTATCAGGCTGTCCGCTTCTTTATAGTCCTTGTTTTCCACAGCCTGAAGCAGCGCCTTCCAGCTTTTCCACAGTGCATACTCATCCGGCTGCAGATAGTCTTCATAGCCGTCATTTGTCAGTCCCAGCCTTTCCAGAAACCTGTCCCTGACTATTTTTTCCGGCAGACGCTCTCCGGCCTCAATCCGCGCCAGCATACTGGCAGAGCATATCCCCCTGCTAAGTCTGTCCAACGTTACCTTTTTTCCTTTTCGCATCGCCTTTAAAAAAGTGTGAAAGGTCACTTCCTGCGTTTTATCCATCGTATATTCTCTCCTGATTTCCTGACCCTTTGTTTCCTGCCCGATTATTTCTGATAAAACGGCTCTACATTCTCCACCGCTTTTTTTCCGAAACCGTCCTGATATGGTATCATATCCAGACGAATATTTTTCAGATACGGCCGTACGGCAGCGGCAATATTACCAAAAATCTCCTCTCTGTTTCCCACAAAGTCCACCACTGCCAGAAAGCTCTGCACATTGTCCTTAATCATGAGCCTGAGCCACGCACGTTCTATGGCAGGCACACCCTTCATATGCTCCTGCAGCGCTCCTGCCAATTCCGCCGGATATTCCTTCGGCTCGCCCACCATCACCTTTGTCTCCTTGCTGATTTTATTTTGGGAGACGCCCTTTGTGCGAAAATCCTTCTGCGTCTTTAAATGCGCCATCAGCTTCCGGTTCAGTACAAAATTATCGCTGAACGGGTTTATTACAATGCCCTCCACCTGCTCATTTTTCTCCAGAAAAGCCGCATAATCGTCAAAGCGCAGTATCAGCGTATTAGGCTTTTCCATCTTCTGCCATCTTGCCAGCTCGTCATGGTCGGTAAAGATGGGATAAAAATGCTTCCCACCAGTACTGGACAGCATGGGCATCTGCATGGTTGTATTCTTCTGAAAGGTGACTGTTCCGTCCTCGTTCGGCTTTGGCGGCTCCGACAAAAAGACAACCGACAGAAAGCGCGCATTCATCACAATCTCCTCAAAGAGCATATTCATACCCGTCTCTGTCTGATTCTCCTTCACTTCCTTAAGCAGCACATTTAGGCGGAAATTCTCCAACGGTTTGTTGACGTCTGCCTTTTCCTTGTTTTCCGTTCCTTCCTGTTCCGTTTTTTCCTTCTTTCCTAATAAGTTGTTTACAATTCCCATATGATTCCTTTCTCTGCATCCGATTCCGGTTTCATCCTGCAAAATCATTCTCTTCTGCGTTTCTCATCACGACATCTGAGATAATATATATACTATACAACAAAAAGTCTGCGTTTTACAATCCTCTTCGTCATTCTCCATCATTTCAGCAGCTTCTTTAATTTCTGCATCTCCGCTGCGTGTCCTGCCGTATCCGTGGGCGTTTCCAAGATAAAGGGCAGTTCGCAGAGGACCGGATTTGACACAATGGCAAGCAACGCCTCCATCCCTATCTTTCCCTCACCCAGCAAGGCGTGCCGGTCCTTATGGCTTCCTCTGTCGTGCAGGCTGTCGTTTAAGTGAAACGCCTTCAGTCTCTCAAGCCCAATTACGCTGTCAAACTCTTTCAGCACACCATCCAGATTTTCTGCGATGTCATATCCGGCGTCCCACATATGGCAGGAATCCATACAGACCCCTACCTTTTCCGACAGCTCCACCCTGTCGATAATCTCTCTCAGCTCCTCAAAGCTTCTGCCAATCTCCGTTCCCTTACCCGCCATCGTCTCCAGCAATACCATAGTGCGCATCTTTGGATACAACACCTCATTAAGCTCATCTCGTATATGCATGACTGCAGCGCCGCCGCGAAGTACAAATAGGCTCCAAATATGTAAAATATTAAAATAATAAATAAAATACTGGAACACCTTTAAA
>CAMWUP010000244.1 GCA_947177465.1 uncultured Lachnospiraceae bacterium | reverse complement strand
CATATATTAAATACGGCATAATAATTGGCTGCCTGTCCGGAGCTGGTCAGCATCGCCGCCACGCCGCCCTCCAGCTCACAAATCTTTGCCGCAACACAGTCGTTTGTCGGATTCTGCAGTCTGGTGTAAAAATAACCTCTCTCCTCCAAATCAAACAGCTTTCCCATCTGCTCGGAGGTCTCGTACTTAAAGGTGGTTGACTGGTAAATCGGAAGCACTCTTGGCTCTCCCTTTTTGGGCTGCCAGCCTGCCTGTACACAAATAGTCTCTTTTCTCATTGTATCCTCATACTTTTTCTTTTTCTGAAGCGTCCTGTTTAGTCGTCCCAGTTGTGATATACTGCCTGCACATCGTCGTCATCTTCCAAAAGGTCCAGCGTCCGCTGCAGATTTTTGACTGCGGTTTCGTCTTCCAGTTTTACATAATTCTGAGGAATCATGGTAACCTCTGCGCTCATCATGGGAACCCCTGCCTCCTCAAGCGCTTTTCTGACGTCCTCAAAGGAATCCGGGTCCGTCAGCACCTCATAGCTGTCCTCTTCCTCAGAGAAATCCTCGGCTCCGGCATCGAGTGCCTGCATCATCAGTTCGTCTGCGTCGGTTTCATATTCCTCTTTATCAATGATAATCTGTCCCTTCTTATCGAACATGAAGGAAACGCAGCCCGGCGTCCCCACATTACCCTGTCCCTTTGTAAAAGCGCTCCTGACATTTGCCGCTGTGCGATTCTTGTTATCAGTCAGCGCATCCACGATAATAGCAATACCATTAGGTCCATAGCCTTCATATGTAACATACTCATAATTTACATTGCCGACATCCCCTGCTGCCTTTTTAATCCCTCTCTCAATCGTATCATTCGGCATATTGTTGGATTTTGCTTTTGCGATCACCTGCGCCAGTTTAAAATTATTGGCGGGGTCCGGACCGCCCTCTTTTACTGCAACTGCAATTTCCCTGCCGATTATGGTGAAAATTTTGCCCTTGGCAGCATCGTTTTTCTCCTTTTTATGCTTAATATTCGCAAATTTTGAATGTCCTGACATATAATCTCTCCTCTTGTGTTATTCTAAATAAAATATATCATTTACAGCCCTGTTCGTCAAGTTTGGCATTCCTTCTATGTATCAAGCTCCAAGCTAACCATCAAGGCTCTGTTTACCCGCTGCATGATTTGGGAATCCAAATGGCATACCTTGTCTTTTAAACGTTTTTTATCGATTGTCCGAAGCTGCTCCAGCAGAATAACAGAATCCTTATCCATATCGTACATCTCTGTGGATAACTCAATATGGGTAGGCAGCTTTGCCTTATTCATTTTGGAGGTTATAGCTGCACAAATTACCGTAGGGCTATGCTTATTTCCTACATCATTCTGCACAATCAGCACCGGTCTGATACCTCCCTGTTCAGAACCCACTACAGGTCTTAAATCTGCATAATATACATCTCCTCGTTTCATAACACGCATCCCTTCTTACACCGTTTTTAACGGCTTATCTGGTAATAGTATTGCCAGCTTATCCGAAGGTATTCAAAAAAGTCTATCCGCCCGTATAAATTCTGGGAACTCTTTTCCCAAGGCTGCATATCAGCTCATAATGAAACCTGCCGGAGAGCTCCCCCAGCAGTTCTGCCGTAATCTCTTCCTCTCCGTCCCTGCCTAACAAGACTACCTTATCCCCCTCCATGGCTTCCGGAATGTCTGTCACATCCACCATAAACTGGTCCATGCAGACGCTTCCCAGAATGGGCGCTTTCCTGCCGCGTATCAGCACATAGCCTTTGTCCGAAAGGCTTCTCGGGTAGCCATCCCCATAGCCTATGGGAATCGTCGCAACGCGGGTTTCTCTCTGCGTCACATATTTTCCGCCGTAGCTTATCGGCGAACCTGCCGGCAGCCATTTGATATAGGCGGCAATACTGTACAGGGAAAGCGCCGGTTTTAACACAATCCTTTCCATATCCACAGCAGCCGACGGCGCAAGCCCGTACAGAATGATACCTGCCCGTACCATATCCATATCCGCTTCCGGTATCTCCAGAACAGCAGCCGAATTAGAACAGCCTTTTATCAGGCCGGAAAGTCCAAGCTCCCGCTCCACCCTGTCTGTGAAACTCTTAAAAAGGGAAAGCTGCCTTAAAGCATCCGTTTTATCCTGTTCGTCTGCTCTTGCAAAATGGGTGAAAATCCCTTCAATCGTAAGATTGGGAAGCGCATGCAGCAGCCTGACATACTGAAATCCCTTTTCATCCGGCATAATGCCGATTCTTCCCATTCCGGTATCCACCTTAATATGTACTTTTACCTTTTTATGCTGCTGATACCCCTCCTCCGAAAGCCCTATGGCAGCGTCCAGGTTAAATACTGTCGGTCTTATGTCGAGCGCCACCATTCTTTCAAAGCTTCTCGGAAAGGTATACCCCAGAACCAGTATGGGCATTGTAATACCATTTTCCCGCAGTTCAAACGCCTCCTCTGCAGTCGCCACTGCAAAACCGTACATAAACTCATGTTTTCCCAGCGCTTTCGCAACCGGTACGCTCCCATGCCCGTAGCCATCCGCCTTGACAACGCCCATCAGCCTCGTCTCCGAGCCTATATGTTCCTTGATATTTTTTGCATTGGACATAATGGCATCCAAATCCACCTGTACATAACCTCTGGCATATTGTGAAAACTTCATGCGCCGCCTCCCGTTGTTTCCGTTGTGCTAAAGGCAACAAAGCCCCTCTATGATTTCTGTCGCGGTGAGGGCTGCTCCGCCCGCTGTCCTTGCTGCGGCATCTCCGGCACATGCATGCAGATAAACGCCCGCGCATGCCGCTTTCTGCGGCTCCATCCCCTGTACCACAAGCGCCGAAATCATCCCTGCCAGCACATCGCCGCTCCCCGCCGTAGCCATTTTGTCATTGCCTGCTGTATTTAAAAACAGAGGTATGCCTGCCTGACATACACAAGTCCTTGCGCTTTTCCCCACCACAATGCAGCCTGTTTCTTCCGCCGCCCGCATTGTGCTCTCCGGCTCCGCCGCGGTAATCTCCTCTATCGGTTTGTGAAGCAGTCTGGCAAGCTCGCCCATGTGGGGGGTCAGGACTGCTTTTCTTCCCTGTCTGCAGCTCTCTGTAAGACTTTTTCGCAGTTTCTCCTCATATGCCAGTATATTCAGTCCGTCAGCGTCTATTACCAAAGGAAGCTTTCCTTGCGCAATGACAAGTTCCAGCAGTCTTTTTCCACTTTCACACACTGTCAGCCCGCATCCGATGGCAATGGCATCTGCCCATTTCATATTTTCCGCCAAAAGTCTTTCTTCTTCTTTTGTAAGCTCATGATGGTTTTCATAAGTCTGGATTAACGCTTCCGGCAGACTGCCCTGTACAATTTCCCTGATTTTTTCCGGTATGACAAGCTTTACCATACCGGCCCCTGCCCTGTATGCGCTTTTTGCGGCTAAAAGTGCCGCTCCTGCCATTTTTTCACTTCCTGCAATCAACAAAAGCTTTCCAAAGGTTCCTTTATTGCCATCCGGCCTTCTTTGAGGCAGATACCTTTTCGGATTTTCTGTGTAGGTATACATGCGGGGCACAGTTCCCTGAAAGCTTACTTCTGTGATGCCGATATCCGCAACTGTGATTTCTCCTGCGTAAAGCGCACCCGGATACAGACAATGTCCTCTTTTTTTAAACGCCAGTGCAACTGTCTTATCTGCTTTTACCGCCGCTCCCATAACGCTTCCCGTGTCAGAATTTATGCCGGAGGGAATATCCACGGCAATGCGGCATGCCTGCTTTCTGTTTACCGCTTCAACCGCCTCCCGCAGGACTCCCGTAATTTCCCTTGTGAGCCCCGTCCCGAACAGAGCGTCCACCACCACGTCACACGCTTCTTCAGGTACTTCGCTGTGCACTGTAACGCCAAAATGCTCTAAAATGGACAACTGCCGCTTTGTTTCCTCCGTCATCCGTTCCGGATTTCCTAAAAGCACCGCTTCCGCAGGTATGCCTTTTTCAGCCAGAAGCCTTGCCACACAAAGCCCGTCCCCGCCATTATTTCCTGTACCGCAGACACACAATACCTTCCCCTTATGCGTACTGCCGCACCTCCTGACAAGTTCAGCCTCCACGCAGCCGGAAACCTTAAGCGCCGCGCGCTCCATTAATACCAGTGCAGGTATCCCGAATTGATGTATCGTATTATTATCATATGCCAGCATCTCGTTACCCGTTACAAAATATTCCATATTG
>CAMWUP010000243.1 GCA_947177465.1 uncultured Lachnospiraceae bacterium | reverse complement strand
CGGATACTCCTCGCATTTTTTAATTACCTCATCTAAGTCCATGGTTCCGCCAAAAATATGCAGCGCACTTCCGATTGTCGCATCTACCCTGCCAAGCCCCACATCGCCAAGCAAATCCAAATCATCAAAATTGTGGATGCCGCCTGCATAAGTAATGGGTTTTTTGCTCCATCTTCCGAGAAATGCCGCCAGCTCGCCCTCTATCCCCTGCGACTTTCCTTCCACGTCCACCGCATGTATCAGAAATTCGTCACAGTAATCCGAAAGCTTATCCAGTAAATCCCCATTTACAATCTCATCCGTTTCATGCTGCCATCTATCCGTGACTACCTTATAATGTCCGTCCCGCTTTCTGCAGCTCAAATCCAGAACCAGATGTTCCTTTCCCACACATTGCTCCATAATTTCCAACCGCTTAAAGTCTATCCTGCCCTCTCTGAAAACATAAGAGGTTACAATCACATGGCTTGCCCCTGCCCGCAGAAAATGCCCTGCATTGGCAGGCGTTATACCGCCTCCCACCTGCAGTCCGCCCGGATAAGCAGCAACCGCTTTTAATGCCTGCTCCTTAGTCTTCTCATACAGCGGACTGTCCTCCGGATTCAGCATGATAACATGCCCGCCCTTCAGCTTCTTTTCCTTATACAGCTTCGCATAATAATCTGCTTCCTGCTCAGATACGAAATTGACCTCAAGACGGAGCCTCTTTTCCCCTGCCTCATCATCGCACAGAGTGCCTCCTACAATCTGCTTCACCTTTCCGTTGTGAATGTCAATGCATGGTCTGAATTCCATATTTTCCTCCGTTTCCGCCGCACATTCCGGCTGTCATCTTATTGTACCGTCACCTTTTGGTTAATCTCTGCCGCAAGCATTTTTGCATGACTGTAATAATAAGCAAAAACCTTATCCCGCTCCTCCTCCGGATGATTTAGGTCATATTCGATAAACTCGACATATTCGTTCAGCAGCGCCAGGCGGATATCGCTCAGATACTGCTCCCAGTCAGGCTTTTCCTCCAGTTTTTTATATACCTCTTCTATGTATATTTTGCGATGGATATCCGTCATATAAAAGGGAAATGTGGCACGTTCCTTTGTTCCATGCGCAATCAGCCTTGCAATATCCAAAGAATACGGCATGATTCCGGCAAATGCCCAGTCTATAACATATACGCTTCCCTCGCGAAAAATCGCATTGAACTGTAGAAAATCACCATTACACAGCGTTCTCGGGCAGGTTTTCTGCCGTTCCAAAAACACAGTATATGCCTGCAGAAGATCAGGCTCTTTTGCAAGACATTCCGCACGCTTCCTGATACGCGCCCAATATTTTTCAAAACGGCCATCCTGATGCTTTAACTGAACTTCATGACCTTCCTTCTGCCAGTAAGCGTTCATAATGGCAGTAATGCTGTCCGCGCAAGCGTATGCTTCCTCCTCCGTAAAATCCCGTAAATCAACGCCCTCTATGTATTCTATCAGAATCCAGAGACTGCCTGCGGCTTCTATACTACCATAAAAGCGCGGAACATGAAAAGAACCCCCTGCTAAAAAATTCTGGTAAACATTTTTTTCCCGTTCGTCAGATTTCTTTAACACATACCGCTTCCTGTCCGCCGTAATTTTATATACATTGTACCTGTTCAGTTCTCCCTCTCCATCGTCGCAAAACTGCTCTACCTCAAATTCCTTGACTGAAGCTGTACCAAGCAGCCTGCAGAATATATCTAAAAACGGAAGCTCCTTCTGCGGCTTATCCGTAAACAGTCCCATCTCTTTTCTCCTTCATTACATTTAAAACATAGGGACCATCATCCCGCAAGCCTTTTCATCATCCAATGCATGTCTGCATAAGTCCCATCTTTATACTTCATATTATTCGGAAAGGTGCCGAAAATCTCAAAGCCCATTTTTTTATATAAAGACAGCGCTCTCTGATTGTCCGCCACCACCTCAAGCTCAAGCTGTTCCAGACCGATATCCGTGGCAGTCTGAATCATTTTTTCCAGCATGGCGGTTCCGATTCCCATGCCGGTATACTTCTGGTATAACGCAATGCATACATTGGCGCGATGCTTAAACCTGCTCCGGTTATTTCTCATCAGCGCACAGTTTCCCACATATTCCCCATCCAAAAAGCCCAACAGCATCAGACTGTCTTCTGATTCATTCTCATTGTCGATAAAGATGCATTCTTCTTCCAACGTAATGGTGACATCCTCCGGCTACCTCACCAAAAAGCGGATTTCTCCACTTGTCGTTTTCAGATAATCCAGCATCATCGGGGCGTCCTTTTTTTCCGGATTGCGAATCAGTAAGGTATGCCCATTCAAATTTATGGTTTCTTCCTGCACTCTCATAATTCTCTCCTTTAAACCTGCATGTTTGTGTACAAGCATTATGTTTATTTATTATAATAATCAACATGCTTTCCATGCGCAAGCTATTTTTACATTTTCTCTTCTTAGTTATAACGGTTATAACGCGCAAAAAGCAGACGGCATAAACCGTCTGCCCCATTGCAATACGTATCGTTCTGCCGGAAGCAGCTCTTAAATATCCAGCTTTGGCGGCACATCAATTTCATCCGACACATATTTTCCGTTTTTCTTACGCTGCCGTACACACTCCGACAAAAGGTACTCTATCTGTCCGTTGACGGAGCGAAAATCATCCTCCGCCCAGGCTGCAATGGCGTCGTAGAGCTTGGAAGAGAGCCTGAGCGGAACCTGTTTTTTCGTATTATCTGCCATAGCTTAATACAGACTGCCTGAATTGACTACCGGCTGCGCGTCATGATTGCCGCAGAGGACTACCAGCAGATTGGATACCATTGCCGCCTTGCGCTCCTCATCCAATACCACGATATCCTTCTCGTTTAAGCGTTCCAAAGCCATCTCCACCATGCCGACTGCGCCGTCCACTATCATCTTTCTTGCATCAATAATCGCGGACGCCTGCTGTCTCTGCAGCATAACGGCGGCAATTTCCGGCGCGTAGGCAAGATAGGTAATCCTTGCCTCCACAATCTCGATTCCTGCCTCATCGACACGTTTCTGGATTTCTTCCCTGATTCTCTTTGCCACCGTCTCACTGGAACCGCGCAGACTTCCCTCGTCCGCAACGCCGTCTCCTGTAGTGTCCACGTTCGGCGCCACGTCATAGGGATAAATGCGTACCACATTTCTCAGTGCGCTGTCGCACTGCAGGGAAAGAAATTCCTTATAATTGTCAACATTAAACACAGCTTTCGCCGTATCGGTGATGCGCCACGTAACTGCGATACCGATTTCTACCGGATTGCCCAGACAGTCATTTATCTTCTGGCGGTTATTATTTAAAGTCATGATTTTCAGAGAAATTTTCATGGTGGCAGGTACTGTAACCGCAACCCCTGCCGCTACTGCAGCCGCCGTCGCGTCGCTTCTCTCCCTGACGTCACCGCTCTGATTCAGGCGGGTTCTCGCCGCCGGATTGACAGAACTGCAAAACGGATTCACAAAATAAAATCCCGGCTCCTTCAAGGTTCCGATGTATTTTCCGAACAGGGTGAGCACCAGCGCCTCCTGCGGTCTGATGACCTTAAGCCCCGGCCAGAGTATCCACGTAATGCATAAAAAGATGATGGATATTATCAGCAGCGCCGGATTTTTTCCTGCATCCGCCATGATGCCGCCCATTACGGTGCCTGTAATGGCAAGCCCATAAATGAGAATCGACAGCAGTAAAACCAGCATACCTGTCTTTTTTCCTCTTACCACTTTTTCTTCCATTCTGTTGTTCCTCCTTTTTTTGATATCGATATGATATCATTTCAATATTCTTTTGTCAATACTGAATTCCATTCTGATTTAAAAATTGGAATTTTTTTCGTTATGGGATTTACATATTTTAATTCATACTGCAAACAATACTATTGTCATAATCATGACTTGTGACTTGCCGCTTTTGCGGCGGAATGGAGGGAAATTATGAAAAATATCAAAAAAACTTTTGCAATTTGTCTTCTGCTTCTCTATGTCGGCATGTTGTCGGCATGTGGCAATGGCTCCAAGAAGAACGACGACGATATGGCCGGCGGCTCTCAGAACAATACCACCACTGAGAGTACCACCGGCAATACCGGCAGCAACACCACCAACAACAACAACAATAACGGTACAACGGGCGCGGGGGGCAGCACCGCCAACAGTACGGGTACAACGGGAGCGGGTAACAGCACAAGCAAAAACAATGGTACAACGGGCG
>CAMWUP010000242.1 GCA_947177465.1 uncultured Lachnospiraceae bacterium | reverse complement strand
GGATGACATTAATCACCATATCGTCAACTCTCCGATATTCCGCATTCAAAATTCTGCCTATCACCTTGAGCAGCAGCCTCTCTTCATAGACCAGCGTAACCTCCCACTTTTCTTCCTTCTTTCCATGGTAAAGAAAACGGCAGCAAATCACCTTCCCAAAATCTTCCCCTGCATAATTCTCACTAATCAGATTCGCCTTGCGGTGAAACATCTTCTGCACAAGCTGAATAATTACCGACTCCAACGCTTCCTTTTCCGCCTCCGGCGGGATATCAGTCCATTTGCTTGTCAGCTTTCCCACAATTGCCTGATCCTCTGTCTCTGTATGTGCCACCACCCATCCAAGGCAGACGCCCAGAAAATGCCGGACAGATTCCACGGAATACCCGGTATCTTCCATTTCCGCTTCCAGCGCCGGCAGCGTCTTATCGCGGAAATCGTCATGCAGGCGCTTATGTATCTCATATTCACTATACTGAATCGACCGCATATACGCCTCTTCATGTTCAAAATGTTCCATTGTATGGTTTCTTAAATATTTCACACCTTCTCTGCACACCCACTCGCTCTTATCTTCGTTTTCACTGAGCTTAAGCAGCCTGTTCATTCTCGTAAAAAGCTGCTGATGTTCCTTATCGATAAAATCCACGCCGATTTTATAACTATCCTTCCATGCTATCTGACTCATGCCGTTTCTCCTCCGCTACACTGTTATAAAAATGGTCTTAAAAATCTGCGAAAACTTCCATCTGTTTTTTCAGTTCTTCCACAATCTCCCTGTTTGTATCCATACGCCCCGTAATATCTGCCATATCCGCCACCAGACTCTTGGTACTGTCCGCAACTCCGGTAATACCGGCAGCCCCATCATCAATTGCTTTTGTAATGCTTTCAATAGAACAGGCTATTTCATTCATGGAATTTCTAAGGCGGTCGGTTCTGCTGTTAAATGCGTCAATCATTTCCTTTACATAATCAGCATCCTCCTTGTACTGCCCTCCGGAACGGACAAATTCTCTGAATTCCGTCAAAATAGTTTCGCTCAGATAGTCTGCCATATCCTGGGAATGTTTTGACAGATTATACACTGCTTTTGTCACAATCTGATTGACCTCCTGAATATGTCCGGCAGTTTCACTACAGGAATTTGCCAGGGATTTGATTTCTGCTGCAACGACGGCAAAGCCTTTTCCGGCTTCGCCGGCACGCGTAGCTTCTACGGAAGCGTTCAGGGCAATCAAATCGGTCGTTGCCGAGATGGATACAATATCTTTTGTCAGTTTGGTTACCTGATCCACACTCTTACTGTTTTCAATCGCCTCTTCAAGTACCTTCAGAATATCCGCCGTCTTCTTTTGAATCACTTCCGTGTTTGTCTGTGCCGCTGCTTCCATCTCATTTGCCCGCGCCTTCATCGCGGCGGAATACTCCGTGATGGCGCCACATTCTTCTGCCATATCACGGACTTCCTCTTTGATGCCTGCGGCGCTGCCGTTAATATCCTCTGCATTCTTTGCCACCTTCTGGATTGCCATAGAAAGGGAGCCTGCGAGAGAAGAAAGCTTTCCGGCGCTTTTTCCCGACGTACGGGTGTGTCTCAGCACTTCTCCTGTCACCTCATCAAGCTTCTTTGAGCTTTCCTGAAGCGTATCCACCGTCCCGGCAATCGGTTTTATCACGTACTTCTTGATAATCCGGATGGCTGCAATCACTAATATCAGGCATGTTACAACCGATGTCACGGCAATCATCAATGATATGATATAGACAAACAAAAGCTTCTGTCTCGCCTCGGTTGTCCTTGCGCTTACAGCAGCATACAGTTCATCGGTATTGTCTGCTATGGCAGAGCCGAAGCTGGCAACGTCGCCATTAGCACAAGCATAGGCATCCTGCGTCTTACTGTCTGCGCTTGCACATACAAGATAAACCAACGCATGCTTAAAAGAAGCATAGTTTTCCAAAAGCTGCGTATAAATCTCTTCTTCCTCTTCTGTGACATAGCTTTCATATTCTTTCAAATATGCTTCCAATACTTTTTCTTCTTTTTTTATCTGCTCTACAACGGTTATCATGGTATTATAGTCCGTTGCAACGATATGGGACAACGCCATCTTATGGATATTTGTAGTCGTATGACGGATATTCTGCAGTGTTTCCAAACCTGCCATATAATTGTCCGCAATTTGTGATGCATTAGCATTTACATTGTTAATACTGAAAACCGACAAGACATTTGAAACCAGCGCCACCACTCCCAAAAGAATGATGGGAAGTATCAGACGTTGTTGTATGGTGAATTTTTTCTTCATCTTACATTCACAAATCCTTTCAACGTATATATCTATCTTGCAGAAACGCCTTCTGCCATTTCGTTTAACTGCTCCTGTAGATTTTGATTGGAGGGATTTCCTGCCGCCATATTATTTCCGAATTTTGAGACCGGATCCCAGAACTTGCCTCCTATCCGCTGAAGCTGAGAGAATTCTGACTGTTCCAAAAGCGCGGCAATTGCCGGCGACTGCCTGATTTCTGCGGAATCTGCGACCGCAATATTTGAGGGTCCCTGCCCGCGCATTTCAAAACGGAGACGCTGGTTCTCTTCATTTGTAATCCATTCGGCAAGCCTTGCCGCCCATTCCGGATGCGCGGAATAAGCATTTACACCGATTAGCTTGCAGCCGGAAAAAGAAGCCATCTGCACCTGACTTCCATTGCAGGTGTATGTCGGCAGCTTTGCAGCTCCGGCATACTCTCCCCACGCCTCCTCTACCGCGACGGAATTCCATACGCCGCTGACGCCTGCGATTACTGTACCGTCCTTTACTCCCTTGAGAAATTCCTCATCCGTGCAGCTGGCAAAACCTGAACTTCCCGCAATGCGGAGCATTGCCCTGGCTACATCAGCGCCCCGTATGTCACCATCTGTTCCGTTCCATGTGCAATAGTTTGTAATCCCATCATCATTAAGCCCAACCTGCAGCCCTGTATTTCCAAAGAAAGAATATACATACCATGCCGAGGACCAGTCCATGGTAAATAATTTGCCGCTTTCCGCCGCGGCCTCCAGTATGCCGTCCAGCGTCCTGGCCTGTTCCTCCGTGATATATTGCTTGTTATAATATAAAAAATATCCGTTGTCAGCAGTCAACGGATATGCATATAGCTGATTATTTACCGTGGCTGCCTCTACGGTGCTTGAAAGATTTCTATCCTTGATCTCATTCGCATTCTCGATGGGATCCAATGCTCCGGCCGCCGCCAGCGCAGTCAGCTGGTCATCCGCAAAGGTAAATACATCTGCGCCATCCTCCAGCCCGCCGAGCAATACATCCTTGCACTGGGATTCTCCCTGCACCTCGAATATAATCTCAAAATCTGCCTGTCCCTGATAGTGTTCCTGAAAACTCTGGATAATCCGGTTCATCAATTCCCTGTCTTCCTCGGCTCCCCAGACAACCAGCTCAACCTTTTGGGGGCGCGTATTTTCCGGAGTCGTTTTCTCCGTCCGGCCGCACCCCATAAATGCTGCGCTGCATAGAAAGCCAAGAAGTAATCTGCATATTATTTTTCCCATATGTATTCCATCCTTAATGCTCTCATTTTTCTGTCGATATTATATCATTACAATAAACTATTTGCAATATGTGCTCTCGCTTTCACATGCTGCCGGTTTTAATATCTCCCACAAAAGCTCTAACAGCCTGGAAACGTCAATAGGCTTTGCCATATGACCGTTCATCCCCGCTTCCAGCGCCGCTTTTTTATCTTCATCAAAAGCGTTGGCCGTCATAGCAATAATCGGAATATTGGCAATGTCTGAATTCTCCAGCGCCCGAATCTGTTTTGTTGCTTCATAACCGTTCATAACCGGCATCTGGATATCCATCAAAATCAAATCATATTGACCGGGCTTTGCCTCCTTCATCCGTTTTACCGCAACAGAACCGTCATCCGCAACATCCACGGCAAAACCGGCTTCCTGAAGGATTTCCACAGCAATCTCCTGATTCAGCTCATTATCCTCCACCAAAAGAAGCTTCTTTCCGTGGAAGGAAAATGTCTCCTGCAAAGCTTCCTGCGAATTGCTGACCGCAAACGGCGACTCCAGTACCTCCCTGAGCTCCGATAAAAAGATTGGCTTGGAGCAGAACGCCGTAACACCTGCTTTTCTTGCCTCTTCTTCAATATCCGACCAATCATAGGCAGTCAGAATGATAATGGGCGTCTCTTCCCCGATAAGCCCGCGGATCCGCCTCACC
>CAMWUP010000241.1 GCA_947177465.1 uncultured Lachnospiraceae bacterium | reverse complement strand
GCTCAAAATACTGTAGACATAGAAAGTGAGCTTATCCGTTTCAAACTCATCCCAGCCCTGCAGACTGACCTTCCAATACGCTTTTCCCGTCTCTGCATCATAACCGGCAAAACTGTGCCCTCCTATCGTACTGCAGCCGGTTCTGCTCTCCAGACCATAGCCCGTCCACAAATCAATCTCCCCGTCAATGACATTGCCGACGCCTTCCGCATCCTGAAAAGAAATGTAAACCTCCGCCCGATTCCCCTCCACATAGACCGCTTCCACCTGCATGGTGATACCTTTTTTTGTACAGGATTTCTCTATCGGCACAAAGAAATCTGCCAGCGCAGGAGAAATCCTGTTCAGGAATCTGTAAACGGCAGGCACATTTGACGCAAGTACCGGCATGACTGTCAATGACATAATTGTCACAAACGCTGCCACTACGGCCGCCGCCGTGAGCATCGGCTTTATCACACGAAAAAGACCTTCTCTTCTGTTTTTCCCTTCCAACGCGGCATTTTCCGCCGTTTCCATCATTTTCTCTACCAACGCACTGTCGGGAACAATACTGTCATATTCCTTTTTATAGTTTTCTTGAAACATTTATATTTCCTCCTTCAGCCTCTTTTTTAACAATCTTCTCGCCCTTGTAAGCTGCGTCCTGATTGTAGATGGCTTGCTCTTCAGAACTTTTCCGATTTCCTCCACGTTCATATCCTCATAGTAAAACAGATGTATGACAATACGGTATTTTTCGGGCAAAAGTTTCACCTGCTCTATCATGGCAAGATTCTGCACTTCTTTGTCAGTGCTGTCCTCTGTTCCGGCAAGCATATCTTCACGATTTTTCTGCACCGCCTCTATCAACCCTTCTGTCCGGCTTTGCCACGCAGACTTCCAAAAATTTTTACAGCAGTTCACCGTAACACGAATAAACCATGCCTTCCCATGCTCTTCACTCTGAAACTGTGGATTTTTCTTGATATAGTTTGTGAAAACTTCCTGATAAATGTCATCCGCGTCATATCTGTCCTTCACCAGCGAATACGCCAACCGATAAACCATCTCCGAATACCGCAGAATGGTTTCCTTCTGCCTCGCCTTTTTCTCTTCCGCTTCTGTCACCACTTCACCTCCCTGTCTCGTTCTACTATATATACAATTTACGTAGATAAAAAGCTACAAGTTTCTTGACTGTATTTTTCTCAGTCCCTACAATCGTATTAAAAAATAATTCAACTGATGCGCGTGCCGGACGCTGCCGGTCAGCTTGCAGAAGAAGCATCCCTCAAAAGTGAAGTAAAACGCCTTGTCTTACCCGCAAACGCGACGCACAGCAGATAACCGGTATCCTCAACCCTGCCGCAAAAAAGCAGCCGACCCTCGTTGCGGTATGGCTGCTTTTTTCTAACATCCTATATTATTTACGTCGTGATTAATCTACCTCCGATTCAAAGATTTTAATGATATCCAGCTCCGGCGCGCCCTCCTCTGCAAACTTTTCCTCCAGATTGATAAAATGCGGCATTTCCTCTCCATAAACGCCACACACCAGCCAAGAGTCCTGAATTTCTATATAACTCAAGTACCCTGTAATCTCCGTAATCTCCAAAAACTCGCCCTCGCGGAAGGAATATACGTATGGCGTAGCTTTCATACCGGAATCCTCACCCCACACGTAAAAAATCAGATATTCCTCTGTACAACTCTCAAATTCAGCATACGAACATTCCACAATATATTTTTTCTCTTCCTCGCAAGTGATGACAAGATTGTAAGGTTTGTTTTCCAAATGTTCTACCACTCTGGCAGTACATCCTCCTGCTGAAACCTTATTATAAACAGTATAAAGCACCGGTGCATCCTCCGCAGGCACCAATTCCCCTGCTTCATCTAACTTGTATGCCACACAGTATGGCTCTTCATAACCATATAGCTCCAAATCATTTATCAGGTAAATCCATTCCCCCCATACCCGCAGCTCCCAGACATGGTCCAAATCCCCCATAACCTCTTTTACTTCCCCGGTCTTTAAATTGTAAGACCAAAGCTTCTCCATATAATACGTCGTACCTTCCAGATGGTTTAAATAAAACAGACAATCGCCGATTCCTCCCAAATAAACAATGGAATCCGCCTCCAAAATTACTTCCATATCACCCGTGTCACATCGAAAAGCAACAATCTTATTGATGCCTTTCATGTAAACATTGGCGTAGATATAATTCTCTCCTTTTACAGTATTCTTCGGCATCAGAAAGCCGGAAATCATGGTTGGCAGTTTAACTGCTTTTTCTACAGCGCTCCCAATATTTGCCACGTCTTCTAACCAATCCGCAGAAATATCAGCCCCCTTTGCATCTGCTGTTTCTTTCCCGCAGCCCGCAAAATCCATAAATAGCAGACAAAGCAGAACCATTATTCTTTTCATTGCACAATTCCTCCTAGGACGGGTTTTCGGTGCCGCACCGGATTTATCTTCCAATAATCCACGTTAATGCGGAAGGCTCGCGTATAGAGCCTTCCTATTTTTAGTATGCAAGCTGTGTTTTTCCTGTTTTCCCATTCCCTCAAAGGTATATCCAACCCCATTCATTTGTAACATAATCATAATAGTTCCAAATCTTACTATAACCGTCTTCCATATATACGCCATTATCATCATGATAATCAATGCAATATATTACCTGATAAGCGGTTGCTTCCCAATCAAAAAACATACCCTCTACGCATAAATATGTCTCATAATACCATTCCCCTTGCGCAGGCGGCATTTCTCCGTATCCGGTTTCCATTGGCAGTGCAGGTTTTCCATTGACATAAAAAATATCCTCCTCCGTAAGCCCGCGCTGTTGGGCAAACGACGAAGATAAAAGCACTTCTTCCGGAGAAATCTTCTGCAGTTCTTCAGAAGTATCATATAATTCAGCCAACACACTAACAAGCTCATTGCCGGAGATTTTATAACAAGCCTGCCAGTTATAGTTAAATCTTACCCAGCCGTCACATACCTCCACCATACACCCCTGCGTCTGACTTTCGCCATACAAAAGCAAGGTATACAGGCACTCCCCTGTTTTCCATCCATCTATTTCCTCCACTGTGATATCCTGAAACAAATCAAGCAGACGTCCGGTATCTTCCTCATTGATTCTAACCATTTTCCCCTCATAGGATATTTCTGTTGCCATCAAAAAATACAAGCTTTCTGTCGGCAATTGTGTATAAGAAAGTACCTTGTCCGCCAGTGTCAGCTTGTTTGCGACCAAAGTTTCTTCTACATCTTCCACCTGTATTTCATTATTTGCTTCTTCTCTCTTTATATCGTTATTTTTTTCCTCTACTGTCTGTACCGGTGAAGCACAACCTAGAAATCCCACAAAAGCCAAACATAGTAACCCTATTATCTTTTTCATTGCATGCTATCCTCTATCCAAAAATTCCCATTCTACCTATAATCCGCCGTGTTCTTCCTGTTTTCCCATTCCCTCAAAAATATATGAACCCCCATTCATTTGTAACATAATCATAATAGTTCCAAATCTTAGCATAACTATAATCAGCTCCCATACATACGCCATTATCATCATAATAATCAATGCAATACATTACTTGATAGGCGGTTCCTATTTCATTAAAATATATACCCTCTACACATATATATGTCTCATAATGCAATTCCCCTGATACGGGCGGCATTTCTCCATATCCTGATTCCATTGGCAGTGCAGGGTTTCCATTGATATAAAAAATATCCTTCTCCGTAAAACCACGCTCTTTGGCAAGCGATGTGTCTAAAAGCACTTCTTCCAGAGATAGCTTCTGCAGTTCTTCAGAGGCAGCATATAATTCATCTAAAATACTCACAAGCTCACTGTCAGAAGTTTTATAATAAGCCATCCAGTTAAAACCAACCCAGCCATCATATACATCAATCATACATCCTTGTGTCTGAGTTTCATCATATAAAAGCAAGGTATACAGGCGCTTTCCCTTTGTCCAGCCATCCATCTTTTCTACTGTGATATTCTGAAACAAATCAATTAGGCGTCTGGTATCTTCCTCATCAATTCTAACTACCCTTCCCTCATAGGTTTCTTCCGTCGCCATCAAAAAATGCAAGCTTTCTGTCGGTGATTGTGTATAAGAAAGCACCTTGTCCGCCAGTGTCTCCTGACTTATTTCAACGGATTCCTCCTCTGTTTCTTCCAGAACGTTCTCAGTATCTGCTTCCTTCTGCAATTCTTCCTCTATCCGACTCAAAGCAATCTCATTTTTC
>CAMWUP010000240.1 GCA_947177465.1 uncultured Lachnospiraceae bacterium | reverse complement strand
CCACTACGGATGTTTACGTAATGGAACCCAGTCTGTATGATATCAATCTGCAGGTGAGTTACGCTTTTCCGGGCAGTGATTATCAAGGATATGCAGGACTTGCCAATTATTACAGGGAGCGTCTGATAGCAGAAGGCGTGCTGACGCCGGATAAGACGGGCGGCGATATTCCTTTCTACTATGATGTGATTACAGGGGTGAAGGAAACGGCACATTTTCTGGGAACACAGTATCTGCACACCTTTTCCATGACAAGCTTCAGTCAGGCGAAGGAGATAGCGGAGACGCTTTCACAGGATGGCATCGCCAATCAGGTGGTAAATCTGCAGGGTTGGTTTAACGGCGGCTACTATCACGATGCACCGCATAATATCAAGGTGCCGTTGAAGCTTGGCGGCAAATCGGGGCTGGAGAAGCTGGAGGATGCCATAAGTGCACTGGGCGGCAGGCTTTATGTGGATGTAGCATTCCAGCAGGTGACCTTTGCGGATGACGGCTTCAACTACAATGCAGAAAGCTCCCGATACTATGGTTCCGGTTATGTGGCGGCATTTGGTCAGGTAAACCCGACTAACTTGCGTAACACTTCAGGTCTTGACTATTACGAAACGCGATATGATTTGCTTTCACCCAAATTCCTGCCGAGGTATGTGAGCAAATTTGTAAAGAAGATTAAGAAATATGATGTGGGCGGTATTTCCCTCAGAGATTTGGGAAATGTGCTTACCTCTGACAAGAAGAGGACGGAAATCATTAACAGGGAAGAGGCTCTTGATATTGTACAGGGACAGCTTGCACTGTTGGAGGGTACCGGAAAACGTCTGATGACGAATGAGGCAAATGCTTACAGCTTTGCTTACAGTACGGATATCATCAATGTACCGATTACGGACAACAGCTTTGCCATTGTGGATGCAAGTATTCCTTTTTATGAGATGGTTATCCACGGCTGTATTTCTTACTCGACAGAGTTGTTAAACTATGAGGATGCAGAAGATATGACCGGTATTGTTCTGCAGATGATTGAAGCAGGCGCGTCTCCTCACTATGTGTTTACCTGGAAGGATTCCAGCGAGATGAAGGATACCGGATTAAATCGTTATTATGCGACTACCTTTAACGTGTGGAAGGGCGAGGCAGTAGAAATCTACAATCGTGTAAACGACGCGTTAAAGCATGTATCCGGCGCCATGATAATAAATCATGAAATCTTAGACGGCGGGGTGAGGAAGGTCACCTATGACAATGGCGTAATTATCTACATCAATTACGGCAGTGAAACACAGAGGGTGGACGGCATGGAGATACCTGCCATGTCCTACAGAATGGAGGGGATTTAAATGAAAAAAAAGAAAAAACTGACTCTTCTCCAAAAACGCAGTCTGATGGGATACCTGTTTGTGCTGCCCTGGGTGGTTGGCTTTCTGGTTTTTTATGTGCGAAGTCTGATTATGACGGGACAGTTTGCATTTTCCAGTATGACCATCGATGCGTTAAAGGGCGGCTACACGTTGGATTTTGTAGCATTTGAAAATTTCCGGTATGCCTTTACGGTACACCCGACTTTTAAACAGGAACTGACAAAATCCGTTATGAACATGCTGATTGATGTACCATTGATTACTTTCTTCAGTCTGTTTATGGCAATGCTGTTAAACAAGAAGTTTCCCGGCAGGTTCCTTGTAAGGGCAATCTTCTTCCTGCCGATTATCTTAAACTCCGGTGCTATTTCCGAGGCTATGGAGTTGAGCATGCAGATGATGAACGGCGGCGTTTCCACACAAGTGGCAGACACCGCGGCAACAGCAGGTACGACACTTGCCTTTGACGTAGATTATCTGGTCAGCATGTTTATGAACCTTGGTCTGCCGGCTTCGATATTAGATTACATCGTACAGGCGGTGGCACGTATCAACGATATTATTGCAGCGAGTGGTGTGCAGATTATTATCTTTATTGCGGCGCTGCAGTCCATCCCGGGCTCCATGTACGAGGTGGCAAAGATTGAGGGTGCGACGGGCTATGAGACCTTCTGGAAGGTAACTTTCCCCATGGTAATGCCCCATATCATCACCAATGTGGTATTTACAATTGTAGACAGCTTTACAGAATCTTCAGTGGTTGACCTTGCCTATGATGTGGCGTTTACTCAGTATAATTACGGACTAAGCTCTGTTTTCAGTTTGGTTTCTACGGTGATTACCTGTGTGATTCTGGTTGCAATCTGCGGGTTCATACAGAAGCGGACATTCTACTATAACTAGGGAAAGGAGGAGAGAACATGCAAAAAGCAGTTGCCAAGACAAATTACATGCAGAGTATAAAAGCAGCAGTGCAGAATGTGGATGCGCGCAAGAAGCTGGGAAACAGTGTGAAAAAATTTTTGTTGGCATTGATGAAATTGGCCATTCTGGTAGGCGTTGGCTACGTCATACTTTCGCCTGTTATCGGTATTATTGTAAATTCCTTCTCCTCGAACAGTGATGCTATAGACCCTATGGTATTTCTGTTCCCCAAAAGCCCGACTTTGGAGAGGTATTCACTGGCGGCGCTCAGGCTGAACTATCTGCCGACCATGGCGAGGGATTTGCTCTATACTTTGACGATGACCGTGCTGCAGCTTTTAGTCTGCTCCATGGTGGGATATGGCTTTGCCAGGTTTGATTTCCCATTTAAGAAGTTTATGTTTGGCTGTGTGGTGGTTATGATTGTGATTCCTTCCCACACGGTTATGCTTCCCTTGTACATGACGTTCAGAGAGTTTGACCCGCTGGGACTTATCAGCCTGATTAAAGGCTCACCAATCAACCTGATGGGAACAACGGTACCTATGTATATTATGACCTTGTTAGGGTGCGGTGTCAGGTCAGGACTATATATTTATATTTTCAACCAGTTTTTCCGCGGACTTCCCAAGGAAATTGAGGAAGCGGCGCTGGTGGATGGCTGTGGCGTGTGGTATACCTATTTCAAGATTATGCTGCGCAATGCAATGCCCGCTGTTATCACGGTGACGGTATTTTCCATCGTATGGCAGTTTAATGATACATTTTACGCAAAGTTATTTCTGATTAGTGAAAATGTTGTGATTAGCAAGAAGATTGCAACACTGCAGAGCGTGATAGCCAATCAGGACAAAATCTTGAATGTTACGTTGCAGGAGTTGTATTTAGATGCCGGTATTATACTTGTATTGCTTCCGGTTGTGCTGATTTATCTTTTACTGCAGAGATACTTTATAGAGGGTGTGGAGAGAAGCGGTATCGTAGGATAGTCTCTTTCTGCAAAACCCATCAACTTTTAAACAAGAAAAGGAGGAATGAAAAAGTTGAAAAGGCAAAAATTTTTAGCCTGCCTTTTGGCAGGAGCCATGGTACTTTCCATGGCAGCATGCGGCGACAAGCCCGCTGATGATACGCCGGACACCGGCAGTGCTGCACCTACTACAGATGAAAGCACTCCTGCGCCGGATGGTACCGAACCGACAGCAGAAGATGCGAGCATCGATTTTGAGGACGGCAATCTGGCGTTTGTTGCAGCGTACACACAGCCGGCAGACGCCGCTGAAGTGGAGCTTTCCATTGTAGATTTCAATGGAAGCAAGGCATTGCAGGTGAAACACCTGAATGGAAATGTGCCTTACATTGCGTTTGATGCAACCACGCTTTTGGGCGCAGACGTAGCAAAGGTGGCAACCATTGAAATGACAATTGGTACTTCCTTCGACAATGTCGGCTTCAGTGCAGTTTCAGGCAAACTGATTGCATGGAGCGGCGAGGATTTGACGGAGACAACTGACGACTGGTCTGTTTACATGGCAGCCAAGAACCCTGCCAAGGTAGTAGCAACACTGGCTGCAGGCGAGGAATTTATCGCAGATGCAGGAAACATCTTTATGGTAAACTTAAAGACTGACAACGGTGTGACTGAGGGTAATGGCAATGCAACCCTCTACATTGACAACATTCGTTTCCTTGACGCTTCCGGCAATCTGCTTACAGCAGACAGCTCTGTAGCGTTTGTAGGACCGGAGAAGTTTGCAGGCAGCGGTGTCGATGTATCTAATCTGATGACCGTAAACGGCGCTGTAAACTTTGAAGGCTTTGCAACCAGCGGTGACGGTTGGGCACAGGCAGGCTTCACAATGCCTCAGGAAATCATTGACGCACTGGTTCCCGGTTCTGTAGTAGAAATCGAATTTACCAGTGAAAATGGTGATATGTGGCTTGTTATGAATGAAGCGGCAGTAGGCTGGTCCAGAGTAGGGGACAATGGCGGCGCATACATC
>CAMWUP010000239.1 GCA_947177465.1 uncultured Lachnospiraceae bacterium | reverse complement strand
CGCCAAAGGGAAGCCGCGTGATGGCGCCTGTTGATTCCGCGTGGCTAAAAAGCGGTCTGGCAGACTTTTTTACCGGTCTGGCAGCGTTTGAATCTGAAACAGAAGCTGCGGCAGGGACGCTTTATGCAGAAGCCGCAGAGCGCTATGAGACCTGCGTGCCTGCCATAGAGGAGGCGCTTTCTGCGTATCGGGAAGACAAGGATTTCACAGTGGCTTACGCCGCATACGACAGGTATTTTTATTATGATTCCTTCAGTCTGCCGGAGGGGACGATTGCCATATTGTCAAAGGACAATACTTGTATGGGCTTTCGCATGAACCTGCGCTGCAGGGAAGAATTTGATGGCGGTATCATCGTTTCCCGCTATGAGGATGCACCTGACAAAGAAATCTTTTGCGAGTATTATGAAATCGGCGATATCCGGTATTTTTCCTATACAGATTCCTATGTGTCTGATGCGGCATTTTCTATTCCCAACTTTATGTGCATAGCGGAAATGGAAAACTTATATGAGATAGACAGGGATGAAGAGTCTTATACCGTATATCGGCAGGAATTTTATCCCTTTGGTGAACAAGGATTTTTCTGGGAGGCAGAAGTAAAAGAGCCATTACGGGAATATATGGAGATGGACGGCAGTCTCTACCGGATAGACAGGGAGCATAAGGCGCTCTTTCTTATCCACGCACCTGAAAGGACGCTTTCTTCGGGCACGCCGGCTTTGGCTGAATATGTTTACCAGAGCTGGCTTTCCAAGCAGAAAGAGCTCTGTCAGAATCTTTTGTATAAAATGGCGGTTTCTGCGGAGGATGTGGAAGCGATTCTGCCAAATGGGTATATGCTGCGTCGGTCTCACTATACAGTAAGTGATATTGATGGGGACGGCATTTTGGATATTCTCGCCGCCATCTACCCTATACGGGAGAATTATGACCCTCAGAACACTTATTATACAGAGGATTCTCCTTACCGGAAGTTGCCGGAATATTACTATCAGGAGCTTTGGCTGTTTGCCGGGCAGCCGGACGGGAGCTTTTTGGGGAAATGTCTGCTGGATTCAGATTCGGTGGTATGGGACGATACCTACACTATGACAAATATTACGGGGTTTACCGGTGGCTTCTTTATGACATATTTTGTCGGGCGAGCTCCTTTTGAAACAATACTTTTAAAATGTGTATGTGACAGCGGTGAGTGGAAGCTGGTGGGGCAGTATGAAAATGACAGCTATTCTACTCCGGAAGGCTTTTATGCATATACGGAAGATAGCCTTGCGGCAGAAGCGTTATATAGCGTTTCTGTAAGTGATTATGTGAATGAACAGTATGCGGCGCTTTTGTGGGAATCCGGTTATACGGATTACGGTTCCCTGTTCCGATTGCCGGACAAGGCGCTGGTACAGTGCATCAATGAAGCCCTGCGGGGAGAGATGGATAAGCTTTTTGACGCTATGGAAGCGCTTGATGAATGTCATGATGTCCTGTTGCAGGATTATTTCATCTTTCTGAACAGCAGGGTTGCAGTGTTGGAGTTTAGGTTTTATGATGAAACGGAGGAAGGTGTGTCAGTGAATCGGTATCTTCCGGTCAGTATAGACCTGCAGACAGGGGAAATCATCGATTTCAGGGACTACATCACTGCGGAAGAACTCAGCAGATTACTAGCCTGTACAAATCCGGACTGCAAAAGTAGGGAAAATCTTGCCTTGTTTGATTTGTATGACGATTATGAAACCCTGCTTAAGGCGGGTGATGATTCCATGACGCTGCTTCTGGTGCATGAAGGGCTGCTTATCCTGAATGCAGGCGAGCACTGGCCCGATTGCTGCCTGATACCGAGGTGCCGGCTGCTGGACAGCCCGCTGGCGGTATTTTGGGACGACTGGAATTAAAAAGGAAGGAGAATGATTATGTCAAGTGTAATTGATTTGTTTTTGGAATATGTGAAGCTGGATACACAGTCTGCGGATGAGAGCAGCACTACGCCAAGCACCTTAAAGCAGCATGAACTGGCAAAGCTATTAGTAAGGCAGCTTTCGGATATGGGGGCTTCAGAAATCACCTACGATGAGGCACACTGCTATGTGTATGCGTCCATTCCAGCAGCAGAGGGATGTGAGGACGCTCCGGTTCTGGGGTTCATCGCCCATATGGATACTTCGCCTGCTGTCTCAGGTGCGGACGTGAAGCCGCGTATTGTCCATTATGACGGCGGGGATATTGTGCTGAACGAGGCGGAAGGCGTCGTGCTGAAAAGGAAAGATTTTCCAGAGCTTTCCCTGTATGAAGGGCAGGATTTGATTGTGACAGACGGAACTACACTTTTAGGTGCGGATGACAAAGCAGGCATCGCGGAAATTATGGCGATGGCAGAATATTTTTTAAAGAATCCGCAGCTTCCCCATGGAAAAATCAGAATCGGTTTTACGCCGGACGAAGAGGTCGGAGCAGGCGCCGATTATTTTGACGTTGCGCTTTTTGGTGCGGATTTTGCCTACACGGTGGACGGCGGCAGAATCGGTGAACTGGAATATGAAAATTTTAATGCGGCGGGCGCAAAAGTAAGCGTGCGCGGCAGAAGCGTGCACCCAGGTGATGCAAAGGGGAAAATGATTAACGCCATTTTAGTGCTGCAGGAGTTCCAGTCGCTTCTTCCCGTGTGTGAAAATCCCATGTATACGGAAAGATATGAGGGCTTTTACCACCTTGACAGCATAAACGGAACCGTCGAGGAGGCGGCAGCGGACTATATTATCCGTGACCATTCCAAAGAAAAGTTCGAGCAGAAAAAGAAGCTTTTTATACAGACGGGGGATTTCCTGAACCTGAAGTACGGAGAGGGAGCTGTGACGATTGCATTAAAGGATTCTTATTACAACATGAAGGAAATTATGGAACAGCATATGCACCTGATTGAAAATGCAAAAGCGGCAATGGAAGAGCTTTCTATTACGCCCATCGTGCAGCCAATCAGGGGCGGCACCGACGGCGCAAGGCTTTCCTTTATGGGACTTCCCTGCCCGAATTTAGGAACCGGCGGACACAATTGCCACGGAAAGTATGAGTACGCCTGCGTGCAGTCCATGGAAAAGAATGTGGAGCTGCTGGTTCGGCTTGCCGAAAAATATAAACAGAACGTTATATGATAGAAAAGGAAAAATGTTAAGAGAAATGTATAATGAAATTGATTTAGACAATATAGATATAAATGCAGAACCGCCCACAAAAGAACCGGACAGGCAATATTATTTTATGGCAAAATGCCGGAAACGGGTGCTGGATATTAAGCAGGAAAACGGGCAGCTTCCCAAGGCGTGCGTAGTCAATATGGGCTGTCAGATGAATGCGAGGGACTCGGAGAAGCTCACAGGTATTTTAAGGCTTATCGGCTATGAGATGACGGAAGAGGAAAGTGCGGACTTTGTCATCTTTAATACCTGTACGGTGAGGGACAACGCCAACCAGAAGGTTTACGGAAGGCTGGGGGTAATGAAGGGCTGTAAGAAAAAGAATCCGCAGATGAAAATCGCCCTGTGCGGCTGTATGATGCAGGAAAATACTGCGATTGAAAAAATCAGGACAAGCTATCCCTTTGTGGATTTGATTTTCGGCACCCACAATATTTTTAAATTTGCAGAGCTGCTATACGCTTCCTTTGAGGCAGAAGGTATGCTGATTGATATCTGGGAGGATACGGACAAGATTGTGGAGGATTTGCCTGTTGAGAGAAAGTATCCCTTTAAGTCCGGTATCAACATTATGTTTGGCTGCAACAATTTTTGCAGCTATTGTATTGTGCCATATGTGCGCGGCAGGGAGCGCAGCCGCAGTCCGAGGGATATTCTCAGGGAAATCGAAAAGCTTGCGGCAGAGGGCGTTGTGGAAATTATGCTTTTGGGTCAGAATGTTAATTCCTATGGCAAAACGCTGGCTGAGCCCATGAGCTTTGCGCAGCTTTTGCGGGAAGTGGAAAAAATTGACGGCATCAAGAGAATCCGTTTTATGACCTCCCACCCGAAGGATTTGTCCAAAGAGCTGATACAAGTGATGAAGGAGTCAAAAAAAATCTGCCGTCATCTTCATCTGCCGCTGCAGGCAGGCTCCGACCGGATTTTAAAAGCAATGAACAGGGTATATACAAAGGAGCAGTACATAGCGCTGGCAAAGCATATCAGAGAAGAAATACCGGACATTGCCCTGACGACGGATTTGATTGTGGGATTTCCGGGTGAGACACTTGCAGATGTGGAGGAAACCATTTCCGTGGTAAAGGAAGTGGAATATGATAATG
>CAMWUP010000238.1 GCA_947177465.1 uncultured Lachnospiraceae bacterium | reverse complement strand
TTCCCGTACCGTCCACCATAATGGGATTTAAGCTGACAATGGTAGGAATCCCCAATTCCTTTGTCAGCAAGCAGACAAACTTCATCATAATCATGGGACCAATCGCCACGCAGGTATCATATTGATTTCCTGCTTCCACGAGTTCCTTTATGGTCTGCGTTACCATGCCGCTTCTGCCATAGGAGCCGTCGTCGGTAGTGACATAAAGATTCCCCGCAACTGCTTCCATCTCCTTTTCCAGAATCAGCATATCCTTGGTTTTTGCACCCACAATCACATCCACATCAATACCGTGCTCATGCAGCCATTTTACCTGCGGATAAACCGGTGCAGTTCCAACACCGCCTGCCACAAAGAGCATCTTCTTTTTCTGAAGCGCCTCCAAATCCTCTTCCACAAATTCAGAAGCGCAGCCAAGCGGACCGACAAAGTCCCTGAAGGAATCTCCTGCTTTTAAAGAAGACATCATCTGTGTTGCCGCACCCACAATCTGAAATACAATGGTAATGGTTCCTTTTTCCCTGTCATAGTCACAGATAGTCAGCGGAATACGTTCCCCCTCGTCATCCGTTCTGACAATAATAAACTGCCCCGGTTTGCATGCAGCGGCAATCCTTTTTGCCTCGACTTCCATTAAATAAATGTTGTCTGCCAGTTCCTCTGCTTTTAAAATCTTATACATGTTATCCTCCATTTAGCATTTATGATTCCGGAGCTTCTTCCCCCTCCGGCATTTCTTCAAGTGCTTCCAGCACATAGCCGCCCAAAGCATCTCTTGACAAAGTAAAATATTCCTGTGTGTAAGCATTGACGGCATAATTGGTTCCCGTTCGGTTCTGTACGCCCGCCGAATCCTCATATATCTCATAGATTACATAAAAATCTCCTTGCGAAGGAATTGCCAGTGCATACTGGAAAGCATACAAATACCGACCGCTCAGACTGCCCGCCGGTGTCCCAGCCTCATCCAGAATCTTGCCGTTTGCTATCATGATTTCCATAAGCCTTGCCAGCGCCATATCCTCCGTAAAATCTGTTTTCATCTGCAAATCAAACTGCCTCGTGGTACATTCTCCGGCAACGCCCTCTTCATTATAGCAGACAAATTTAAAAGTACTTTTTCCCAAAGGCATAGGAATAGGTCCCGTATACAGGGCTGACTGTTCCGTCGGAATGGTGCCATCCGTGGTATAATATACCGTGCAGTCCATCGGCACCTGTACGGTTATCATAGTCGGCGTCGTATAGTCGCCGCTGTAATTGTCTACTTCAGGAGCAGACGGTTTAATGATATCTATCACATAGGTCTTTGCCACCACTTCACTCTTTATACCATACTCATTGACAAACATGGCAGATATTTCATATCGTCCGGTTTCCAGAAAAATCGGCATGGTGTATATATCACTGTTTTCATCCGGTATTGTGCCATCCAGCGTGTAGTATATGGTTCCCTGTATGCTGGAGGTCAGCTTCAGCGGCACTACCGTAGTATAAGTCCCTTCCTGATAGCTGAACTCCGGCGGCACTGCCATATATTCTTGAAATGCAGTCCTGATTTCTTCACTACTTGTATTGATTAAAAGGGTATTGATGGAAGCATAATCTTCCTTGCTCCGATAAAAGGAAATCATTTTTTTATATGCATTTTCCGTTTCATCTTCGGTCGCATACCCCGACGTAATAATTGCAGTAAGACAGTCCGTATATGACTGCTCCTGTCCAAGCGTATAATAAAGCTCTGCAAGGGAAAAACGCAGCGAAACCTCATCCGGCTCCAGTTCAACCGCCCTTTCATAATACTGTACTGCTTTTTCCCCATCTCCTGACGCAATACAGGCTTCTGCTTTGGCAATCTGGTATCCGGAAGAATTATAGCGGTATCTGGAAACTGCATTCACAATCCCCACTGCGACAACAACAAGCAGCGCGCACAACATTACTGCAGCCGCCAGCAGAATTCCTTTTCTCTTTCCGGCACGTTTGTTTTTCAAGGTCTCGGATTCCTTCGGAACCTCTGCCAGCACATCCTCCACAATACCGGAAAGCGTTTCATGCATACTATATTCAATTTCCGGCTCAAAGTCTGGAACAATATGTATCTCTTCACCGCATTTTTCACAGTAAAGATGCCCTTCCTCCAGCTCTGCTCCACATTTTGGACATTTCATAAGGAAACCTGACCTTCCTGTATTTATCTTGTGCCTACTGCATAAAAGCAGATTCTACACAATTACTCATCAGCATGGCGATGGTCATCGGACCGACTCCTCCCGGCACAGGCGTAATCGCGCTGCAAACCGGAGCCACATCGTCATAATCCACATCCCCGCACAGCTTTTTATTTTCCATACGGTGAATTCCTACATCAATTACAACAGCGCCTTCTTTTATATATTCTCTTGTAAAAAACTTTGGCTTTCCTATAGCGGCAACCAGAATATCGGCCCTTTTTGTAACAGTTGCCAAATCCTTTGTTTTGGAATGTGCCACTGTAACCGTACCGTTTTCCCGAAGCAGCAAAAGCGCCATGGGCTTGCCCACGATATTACTTCTGCCGACTACCACACATTCCTTTCCCGCAATTTCAATGCCGCTTCTTTTTAAAAGCTGGATAATCCCTGCCGGTGTGCAGGACACAAAGCCTTTCTCACCGATACACAATGCGCCCACGCTCTGCGGATGGAAACCGTCTACATCCTTTTCGGGCGCAATGCTTCTGATTACCTTGTCCTCATCAATATGTGCCGGAAGCGGAAGCTGCACTAAAATACCGTTTACATCTGCTCTTTGGTTCAGCCCGCCAATCAGCGCAAGAAGCTCCTGCTCTGAAGTCTCCTCCGGCAGTTCATATGCCAGTGAGCAAATCCCAATGTACTCACAAGCTTTCTTTTTATTGCCCACATAGACCGTGGAAGCAGGATCCGCCCCCACCTGTATTACCGCAAGCGTAATCTCTTTTCCCTGCGCCTTCATAGCGCTTACTTTTTGCTTCAATTCATCCTTAAGCTGTGCCGATATTGCTTTTCCGTCAATAATCTGTGCCATATTTCCTCTCATTCTGCCGCCACGCTGTTATTTTTCTGCAAAGCTCTTAAAAAAGCCCTGTAATCACGCCGTCCTCATCCACATCAATGCCATATGCTGCTGGATTTTTGGACAGCCCCGGCATCGTCACAATCGCTCCTGTCAGCACTACGATAAAGCCGGCGCCCGCCGAGACATAGACCTCTCTCACGCTCATGTCAAAGCCCGCCGGTCTGCCAAGCTTTTTAGGGTCGTCGGAAAGGGAATACTGGTTCTTTGCCATGCAAACCGGCAGCGTGCCGTATCCGAGCGATTCCAGCTTCTCTATCTGTTTTACGGCGGCAGACGTATAGCTTACGCTTCCTGCACCGTAAATCTTTTTTGCCACCGCTTCTATTTTTTGCGTGACAGAAAGTGAATCCTCATAGAGCACCTGAAAACGGCTCTCCTTCTCCAAAGCGCTTAATACCTTTTCCGCCAAAGCAACACCGCCTTCTCCGCCCTTCTCCCATACATTTGCAACGGCAAACTCACAGCCTCTGCTCTCGCAAAACTCTTTTACAAATGCAGTCTCTCTCTCTGTATCCGATACAAAAGCATTTAAGGTAACTACAATGGGAACACCAAAAAGCTGCAGATTTTCAATATGCTTTTCCAGATTGACAATTCCCGCCGCAAGCGCTTCCATATTCTCCTCATTCAAATCGCTCTTTTCCACACCACCGTTATACTTCAGTGCTCTGACCGTCGCCACCAGCACCACCGCATCCGGCTTAAGCCCCGCCATACGGCACTTGATATCAAAGAATTTTTCCGCTCCCAAATCCGCGCCAAATCCGGCTTCCGTCACCACGTAATCCGCCATTTTAAGCGCTGTGCGGGTCGCCCTGACAGAATTACAGCCGTGTGCAATATTGGCAAAGGGACCGCCGTGTACCAATGCCGGCGTATGCTCTAAGGTCTGTATCAGATTGGGTTTCATCGCATCCTTTAAAAGCGCCGCCATAGCGCCTACGGCGCCAAGCTGCCCCGCCGTGACGGTCCGTCCCTGATAGTCATATGCCACTACCATACGGGACAGCCTTTCTTTCAAATCCTTCATGTCCTCGGCCAGACAAAGTACCGCCATAATTTCGGTCGCAACCGTAATCACAAAATGATCTTCCCTGACAAAACCGTCCGTCTTGCTTCCCATGCCGACCACAACATTCCTGAGAACCCTGTCATTCATGTCCATGCAGCGCTTCCATACAATTTGCCTGGTATCAATTC
>CAMWUP010000237.1 GCA_947177465.1 uncultured Lachnospiraceae bacterium | reverse complement strand
TTTATCTGCTGTGGTGACGGGACTTCTGTTAGCCCTGAATCTTCCCGTCAGCATCCCATGGTGGGCTGCGGCAATGGGCGGCGTATTTGCCATTCTGGTGGTAAAATGTCTCTTTGGAGGACTGGGACAGAATTTTATGAATCCGGCGCTTGCGGCAAGATGTTTTCTGTTGATTTCTTTTCCGGCGCTTATGACGAATTTTGTAACGGACGCCTATACCGGCGCAACGCCTCTCGCCGCACTGAAAGCGGGAGAGGAGGTCAATATCTTAGATATGGTAATCGGAAAGACAGCAGGTACTATTGGAGAGACCAGCCTGATTGCCATCGTCATCGGCGCCTGCATATTGCTTCTGCTTGGTATCATCGATTTGCGGATTCCGGGCAGTTACATAGTAAGCTTTGTGATTTTCCTGATTCTCTTTGGCGGACATGGAATCAATCCGGCGTATCTTGCAGCGCAGCTTGCAGGAGGCGGTCTGATGCTCGGCGTCTTTTTTATGGCGACGGATTATGTGACAAGACCGATTACCCCCGGGGGTCAGTATCTTTACGGTATTGTCTTAGGGATTCTGACAGGCATCTTCAGGGTGTTTGGAAACAATGCGGAGGGCGTTTCCTACGCCATTATATTAGGCAATCTGTTAGTGCCGTTAATCGAAAATATAACGGTGCCGAAAGCCTTTGGAAAAGGAGGCGGCAGATATGAAAAGTAAAAAGCAAAATCCATCTGCAGAAATGTTAAAGAACGCAGGTATTTTATTTGCCATTACCCTGCTTGCGGGTATCGCGCTGGGATTTATACACGAATTGACGAAGGCGCCGATTGCGCATCAGCAGGAGCTGAAAGTACAGCGTGCCTGCGCGGAGGTGTTTTCGCAGGCGGCGGCTTTTGAGGAAGTTGACCCATTGAGGCTTCCTACGGCATTAGGCTCCGGCTGGCTGATTGCAGTCGTAACGGAGTATAGCACGGAGACGCTGGGCGCAGAGGTGGGAGAGATTTACAGTGCGTTTTCTCAGGACGGTTCTCTTTTGGGATATGTGCTGCTGGTTACCACAAAAGAGGGTTATGGTGGTAATATCGAACTGATGGTGGGTATCACCATGGAAGGCAGCATAAGCGGTATTTCCATCTTAAGCATATCGGAGACGCCGGGACTGGGTATGCAGGCGGGAGATGTACTGGTGCCCCAGTTTGCAGGCAAAATGGCGGAAGCCTTTGTCTATACGAAGACGGGCGCGGCGGCAGATAATGAGATTGATGCCATAAGCGGTGCTACCATCACTACGCGTGCAGTGACAAACGCTGTCAACGCAGGGCTTTATTACTTTGAGTATTTGCTGAAGGGAGGTATCTGAGGATGAAGGAAAACAGTGCTTTAGAACGGTTGTATAATGGCATTGCCAAAGAAAATCCGACCTTTGTGCTGATGCTGGGCATGTGTCCCACGCTTGCGGTTACCACTTCGGCGATTAACGGACTTGGCATGGGACTTACCACTGCTGTGGTGCTTACATTGAGTAACCTGATTATTTCCCTGCTTCGGAAGGTGATTCCGGACAAGGTGCGGATTCCGGCGTTTATCGTGATTATTGCTTCCTTTGTGACGATTGTGCAGCTTTTGCTGGAGGGCTATCTGCCGGACTTAAACGAGGCGCTTGGCGTGTATATCCCGCTGATTGTGGTAAACTGTATTATTCTGGGACGTGCGGAAGCCTATGCATACACCCACGGACCGGTATCCTCTCTTTTTGACGGTATTGGTATGGGGCTTGGCTTTACGGTGGCGCTTACCTGCATTGGTATGGTGAGAGAGCTTTTAGGAAGCGGTAAGCTGTTTGGTTTTACGGTTATGCCGGGCAGCTTTACCCCAATCGTCATTTTTGTGCTGGCGCCGGGCGCGTTTTTCGTGCTTGCCATACTCAGTGCCCTGCAGAATTTTGTCAAGATTCAGGGCGAGAAGAGAGGTAAGGACATGAGTAAAATCGGTTCCGGATGCGGGCATGATTGTCTGCACTGCATGGATGAGAGTTGCGCAGACAATAGAAATAAGGTTTTTTCGGAAACTGAGGACGAAAAGCGGACTCGCAGGGAAGAGAGACAGAAGGAAAAAGAAGAGGACAGTATAGAGTTGATAGACTTGGATGAGGAGGATGAATAAATGGAAAATGTAAGAGAATTGCTTATCATACTTATCAGCTCCTCCCTGGTGAGCAACGTTGTACTGAGTCAGTTTTTAGGTTTATGCCCTTTTCTCGGGGTATCCAAAAAAATCAATACGGCTGCAGGTATGGGCGGCGCCATTATTTTTGTTATCACACTTTCCAGTGCAATCGCCGGCGTTATCTATCGATTTGTGCTTACGCCATTCCATATGGAGTATCTGCAGACTATCGTATTTATTCTGGTGATAGCAGCGTTGGTACAGTTTGTGGAAATGTTTTTAAAGAAATTTGTCAAGCCGCTGTATCAGGCGCTTGGCGTGTATCTGCCGCTGATTACCACCAACTGTGCGGTACTTGGCGTGGCGCTGACGAATGTGCAGAAGGAATATGGTATTCTTGCCGGCACAGTAAACGGTTTTGCGACAGCTTTAGGCTTTATGATTGCCATTGTTATTCTTGCCGGTCTCAGGGAAAAAATGGCTTATAATGATATACCGGAATCCTTTAAAGGAATGCCGAGTGTGCTGCTGACAGCAGGGCTTATGGCGATTGCTTTCTGTGGATTCTCCGGTCTTTTGTAAGGAGGATGGCAGATGAATGTGATGGGAATTTTGAGCGCCGCTGCACTGATAGGCGGAATTGGACTGCTTATCGGTCTGTTTTTGGGAGCGGCGGCAATCTTATTTAAGGTACGGGTAAATGAAAAGGAAGAGGCGGTGCTTTCCGCACTTCCGGGCAACAATTGCGGCGGCTGCGGTTATCCGGGCTGTTCAGGACTTGCGGCGGCCATTGCAAAGGGAGAGGCGGAGGTAAACGCCTGTCCCGTCGGCGGGGAAGCGGTAGGAAAGCGCATTGCTGCCATCATGGGCGTGGAGAGTAAAAAAGCGGTGCGGATGGCTGCTTTTGTACATTGTATGGGCGACTGCGACCAGACTTATCCGCACTATGAATACACGGGAATAGAGGACTGCCGGATGTTAAGCTATGTGCCGAACGGCGGTCCCAAGTCCTGCACTTATGGCTGCCTTGGCTTTGGCACCTGTGTAAAGGCGTGTCCTTTTGATGCCATACACATTGAAAATGGGATTGCGGTGGTAGACAAGGATGCGTGCCGCGCCTGCGGTAAATGTATTGCAGTGTGTCCAAGGCATCTGATTTCCATGGAGCCGTACCGTGCAAAACACATAGTAGTGTGCAGTTCACAGAATAAAGGCATTGATACGATAAAATCCTGCGTTGTCGGTTGTATCGGCTGCGGTATCTGTGTAAAGAACTGTCCGGCAGGCGCCATTGCCGTCAAGGATTTTCACGCAGTAATCGATCAGGAAAAATGTACCGGCTGTGGTATCTGCGCAGAAAAATGTCCGAAGCATGTTATTATGTAGCGAGCGGAAAGAGATATTGAGAAGCAAAGAAAACGGGAGAATTTTTTATTATGAAATTACCGGAGGAATATGACGAGCAGCCGAAAATGGGTTTGACCGTAGTACGTATGATAATCGGCGTAACGCTGTTTATCTCTGCAGTTTTGGTGCTGATACTTCTTATGAACAGTGAGAATATAAAAAAAGGAATAAGGACACAGCCCTCTGCACAGCCGGACGACAGCCAGGGACTTGCAGCGGACAATGGAACGGCGGATGAATTTGTGCCGGGGACATTGACGCCGGAGGATTTTGATTTCTGGGATTTATATCCTGAGGAGACGGAGGAACCCGTACAGGAGGAAAGTGTAAAGAAGGAGGAGGTCAGCGACCCCGCCACGGACGGAAAGCATACGTTGGTGGTCACGGCGGACGGCAAGGAGGAATGGGTTTTAATCAGCCCGTATCTGCCCAAAAACGAATATGATTATACAAAACTGGTATGCCAGTCCGATTTGATGAAATACTTTGAAGATGGCAGACAGATATCCTATGTGGGTGCAGATATCTCCAAATATCATGACTATGTGGATTTTGTGAAGCTGAAAAAAGCCGGTGTAAACTTTGTGATGCTGAGAGTGGGCGCAAGAGGATATGGAACAGGACAGCTTATGCTGGATGAAAATTTTCTTGACAATATTAAGCGGGCGTCGGATGCCGGACTTGAAATCGGTCTTTATTTTTTCTCTCAGGCAGTTTCGAAGGAGGAGGCAATTGAGGAGGCGAATTTGGT
>CAMWUP010000236.1 GCA_947177465.1 uncultured Lachnospiraceae bacterium | reverse complement strand
GGGCAAGCATTAAAACCGGCGGAGAGGGCGGCCGTCCTAAAGGAACTGAAAAATGTAGATATAGCAAGGGAAGATGGGAAAACGCCCCTCATGCTGCTGCCGGAAAGCAGGGCAGTCGACGAAATCCTTCCTTTGCTTATAGACAGAGGCGTGGATATCAATCATGCGGACAATGCAGGTATGACCCTCATGATGCTTTATACAAACAAGGATGTGATTAAGGAATTGATTGGTGCAGGAGCCGATATTAATATGGTGGATAATGACGGCAATACAGCGTTATACTATGCTTTGAAGCGTGGCAGCGCAGAGGTGGCGCGTTATCTCATTAAGAAAGGCGCTGATTATAACCACACAAACAACAATGGAGAGACGCCTGTACAGCTTGCTGTGGAAAAGGGCCTTGACACGGTACTGGAGCTTATGACAGATATACAGTAGTCAGGGAAATAAACTGTATGGAAAATATATTCAATCTTTTTAGAAAGGGAACTGCAGAATGGTTTGAGAATACGCTTGGAGAGCCGACACCGGTACAAAAGGAGGCGTGGAAGCTGATTGCACAAAAAGAGCATGTGCTCGTGTCAGCGCCTACGGGAACCGGAAAAACGCTCTCCGCGTTTCTCGTATTTCTTGACAGAATGAAGCGGCAGGCGGAAGAAGGCACATTAAAGCAGGAACTGCAGCTTATCTATATTTCACCCTTAAAATCGCTGGCGGCGGACATAAGGGAAAATTTAAGACGCCCTTTAGAAGGAATAGGAGCAGAAGCAGAAATCCAGATAGGCATCCGGACGGGTGATACCCCACAGCGGGACAGGCAGAAAATGGTAAAAAATCCGCCGCATATTCTGATTACCACACCGGAATCCTTATATCTGATGCTGACAAGCAAGACGGGACAAAATGTTCTGGCGACGGCAAAAGCGATTATTCTGGATGAGCTGCATGCTGTTATCGACACAAAAAGAGGCGCGCACTTGATGTTGTCACTTGCGCGCCTTGATTTTCTATGCAAAAAACCGCTGCAGCGCATCGGTCTGTCTGCAACGATTGAGCCTCTTGCTATAGCAGCGGCGTACCTTGCGCCTGAGGAGGTAAAAATTGCGGCGCCCATGATGAAAAAGAATGTCAGGCTGGAAGTATTAAGTCCTTATGCCGACGTTTCCAAGGGCAGAAGGAAGGACCCTGTCTGGGAAGAGCTGGGTGCGCTTGTCTATCAGTACTGTCAGCAGAGCCGCAGCGTGATTGCGTTTGTAGAGGGAAGAAGATATGCGGAAAAGCTGGCGTACTATGTCAATCTTTTAGGTGGGGAGGGGTTTGCCCGCGTTCACCACGGAAGCTTGGCAAAAGAACAGAGAATGGAGACGGAGTTTGCCTTGCGCGACGGAAAACTCCGGCTTTTATGTGCCACTTCCTCTATGGAACTGGGTATCGATGTCGGGGAAATTGACCAGGTGCTGCAGGTTGGCTGTCCGCGCACCATTTCGGGGACCATGCAGCGGTTGGGACGGGCGGGACACAATCCGGGCAGAGTCAGCGTAATGTATCTGTTTCCCAGAACGGCGGCAGAATGTGTGTCCTGCGGCATGACGGCGGAGCTTGCCAGACAGGGCGGCGTGGAGCACCTCAATCCGCCAAGAGAATGTCTGGACGTGCTGGCGCAGCATTTGGTTTCCATGGCGGCGTTCAGAAGCTATGAGCTGGATGAGGTGATGAAGATTCTGCCGCGGGCGTGGTCTTTTCGCAATCTAACCAAAGAAGATGTGAAATCCGTTCTTGGGATGTTGGCGGGGGACTATGAGCACGAGAGAGATATTCCGGCGCGTCCGCGTATTTTGTACGACAGAATCCATGAGAGGGTAGAGGGAGACGGTTACAGCAGGATGCTGGCAGTATCGGCGGGCGGGACCATTCCCGATAAAGGTCTCTACGATGTCAGGACGGAAGACGGAGTAAAGCTGGGAGAGGTGGACGAGGAGTTCGTCTATGAATCCCAAAAAGGCGACCGGTTTATTCTTGGTGCCTTCGCGTGGCGGGTTGTGAATATCAGCAGGGATACCGTAACGGTGACACAGGCACAGGTGGAAGGCGCAAGGCTTCCTTTTTGGCATGGGGAACTGAAGGGGAGAGATAAACGGACTGGAGAAGCTTTCGGGCGCATGTTTCGTTCTTTTCAGGACGCATATGAGAAAGGAAGGCTTTCAGAAAGCTTAAAGGAACTGGGGCTGGACGAGGCAGCAGTCTATCTTGCTTCCGGTTATCTGGAAAGGCAGATAAAATCGACGGGCAGTCTGCCGGATAACAAAACGATTTTGGTGGAGCATTTCAAGGATTCTTCGGGAAACAGCCAGTTGATGATTCATTCCCTCTTCGGAAGAAGGATTAACGCGCCGCTTGCACTCCTTGCAGCGCAGGCGGTAAGAGACCGGATGGATATAGAAGTCGGAAGCGTGGAGGAGGAGGACGGTATTCTGCTTTATTCTTACGGAAGCAGCGTACTGCCGGAGGGCGTGTTATCGCTGGTAAATCCTGATACCTGTATCCGGCAGTTGGAAATCCTGCTGCCTGCAGCTCCTGTTTTTAACATGGCGTTTCGTTACAACAGCGGCCGCGCGCTGATGATGGGGGTAAAAGGCAGCGGCAGGCAGCCTTTGTGGATGCAGCGTCTGAGAAGTGCAGAGCTTTTGGAGCAGGTGGTAAGGGAAAACGAGCATCCTTTGATTCGCGAAACCCGAAGGGAATGTATGCAGGAGTTGTGGGATGCGGAAGGCGTAAAGGAATTATTGTGTGATATTCGGGCGGGGATTGTGGAGGTGCGCGAGGTTTACACGGAAATACCTTCCCCTATGTCGCTTCCTCTCCAGTGGGGACAGGAGGCAGCAGTCATGTATGACTATTTTCCCACACCCCGCGGTATCCATGGGGCAATAGAAGAGGCGCTGAAGCAGGAAAAAGAGTTGATTGTGCCGGACAGCAGAGAACTTGCGCAGATGGCGGAGCGGGAAAAGCTTCCCGAAAATGAAGGACAGCTCCATTCTCTTTTAATGACCGAGGGCGATTTGGCAGCAGGAGAACTGGAAATTCCCGCAGAGTGGCTGGACAGCCTTGCCAAAGCGGGCAGGGTAAAATATTTGGAGCAGGGCTTATGGATTGCTGCCGAGCATGAAGAGGAATATGCACTTGCCTTAGAAGAAAAGGAATGGGAAAAGCGACGTGAAGCGACGGACGAAAGAGAAGCGCAGCTTCATATTGTAAGGCGCATGCTCCGTTACAGAGGCGGCGCTGATGCAGTGCAGACGGCGGTTCGTTACGGGTGGGCGCCTTCTTTTGCAGAAGCACTTTTAAAGGAGCTGTGTGAGCGGGAAGAAGCCGTAAAGCAGGAAGAGCGGTATTATCATGCTGTATTGTACCGCCGAGCCAGAAGGCGGACACTAAAAAACCGCCGTGAGGAAATACAAACCTGTCCACCTGAAAACTATGCGGCGCTTCTGCTTTCCCAAACGGATTCCGGTGCGCCCGCTTTGGAGTGTCTGCAAAATACACTGAAGCGGTATGCAGGCGCAGCATTTTTGGCGTCCTATTGGGAAAGTATTCTGCTCCCTAACAGGGTTAAAAACTATCGGGAAACTCTGCTGGATTCTTTCCTTGCAGAAGGAGAGCTGTTTTGGCATATGGAGGAAAAGAAAAATCTGCGATTTGATTATTTGGCAGATGTGGACTGGGACACAGATATAAAAGACTGTGCCAAAGACCTTACGGAAAAGGAACGGATTATTTACGAGGCGCTTTTAAAGCGTGGCGCAAGCTTCCTGCAGTCGTTGAACGGGCTGCTTTCCGGTGAATCCCCTTACGATACACTTTTGTCATTGTTAGAAAAGGGGTTGGTGTGCGCGGACAGTTATGTTCCGGTGCGTCAGTGGCTTGACAGGGAAAAAACAAAAAAAGCAGCAGTCAGGCAGCGGGTAAATCTGCATGTTAAGGCGCTGCGGGCGGGAAGATGGGATGTGGTAAGACCCGTCAGGGAGCAATCCATAGAAGAAAAACTGGAAAGCGGCTTTGACAGATGCCTGATTTTATGTCGTGAGACAGCGGTGGAGTGTAATCTTTCGTGGCAGGAAGCCTTGTCCGTGCTGCGTATATGGGAATATACAGGACAGGCTCGAAGGGGATATTTTGTGGAAGGTTTGTCCGGTGCGCAGTTTATCAGGGGAAAGGATTATCCGGCTGTGACGCGCCTGCTGCAAAATCCGGAGAAAAGAATTGTCTGGATAAATGCGGCGGACCCGGCACAGTGTTGGGGAAAATCGCTGCCGCATAAGGA